>CAYOUO010000125.1:0-5936 GCA_964407155.1 uncultured Hyphomicrobiales bacterium
GATGGATTCGATGTCGGGCCTCACCTCGCAGCCGAACCTCGGCTCGCTGGTCGAAGCGCTCGCGGATACCGACCGCGCGACCGGGCTCGACAGCGAGGCAATCCGCAAGATCTCGTTCTATTTCGAGGCGGTGCGCGCCAAGTACGTCGCGTTTGAGTCCGACTTCCGCGCGGGCGCATCCGAGGTCTATCTCCACGAGATGCCGGGCGGGCAGTTCACCAACCTCAAGGAGCAGGCGCGCTCGCTCGGCCTCGAGGCGCGCTGGCATGAGGTGGCGCGCACCTATGCCGACGTGAACATGATGTTCGGCGACATCGTGAAGGTCACGCCCTCATCCAAGGTTGTCGGCGACATGGCGCTGATGATGGTCGCGGGCGGTCTCGGCGTGGCCGACGTGCTCGATCCCGACAGGGAGATCGCGTTTCCGGAATCGGTCGTGCAGATGATGCGCGGCGATCTCGGCCAGCCGCCCGATGGCTGGCCGCCGGCGATCCAGAAGAAAGCGCTGAAGGGCGCGGCGCCGATCACGGTGCGGCCCGGCTCGCTGCTCGCGCCGGCCGATCTCGAGGCTGAGCGCAAGGTGGCGCGCGAAAAGTCCGGCGCCGAGGTCGATGACCACGCACTGGCCTCGTATCTGATGTACCCGAAGGTCTACACCGATTTCGCGAAGGCGGCGGACACCTACGGCCCGGTCGGCGTACTGCCGACGCCGGTATTCTTCTACGGGCTGCCGGTGGGCGAGGAGATTTCGGTCGAGATCGAGAAGGGCAAGACGCTGGTCATCATCACGCAGGCGATTGGCGACACCGACGAGCAGGGCTACCGCCGCGTCTTCTTCGAAATGAACGGCCAGCCGCGCATGGTGCGCATTCTCGACCGTGCGCACGGCGCCACCGGCGCGGCGCCGCGGCGGAAGGCGGAGGAGGGCAATCCCAATCACATCGCGGCGCCGATGCCCGGCGTCGTGTCTACCCTCGTCGCCAAAGTCGGCCAGCCGGTGAAAGCCGGCGACGCGCTCCTCTCCATCGAGGCGATGAAGATGGAAACCGCGATCCGGGCCGAGCGTGATGGCACGGTGGCCGAAGTGTTGGTCACGACCGGCGCGCAGATCGACGCCAAGGACCTGCTCGTCGTGCTGGCCTGACGTGCATCCGCACGTCTCGTCATTCCGGCGAAAGCCGGAATCCAGGGTCGTTCGCGACGGTTGACATGACCCGCTCATTCCCGCGACAGCGCGAACAGTTGAGAAATGGATCGCGAGGCCGTCCTAGAACATAAACGCCGCCGTTGCCGGGTCAGGGCCGGTGCGGCCGCCTTTCGGATCGTCGAGTGCCGTCAGCGCGCGGCGGTCGGCGTCGTCCAGCGCGAAGTCGAACACCGCGATGTTCTCGCGGATGCGGGATGGCGTCACCGACTTCGGGATCACGATCAGTCCCTGGTCGAGGTGCCAGCGGATCATCACCTGTGCCGCCGACTTTCCATGCTTCCTGCCAATCGCACCGATCGCCGGGTCGTCAATGAGCCGGCCGCTGCCGAGCGGGCTCCAGCTTTCGATCGCGATCTTGTGCTTCTTGTGGAAGGCGCGCTTGTCGCGCTGCTGGAAGCGCGGGTGGAGCTCGATCTGGTTCACCGCCGGTGTCACCCCGGTCTCGCCGATGATGCGCTCCAGATGGTCGAGGTTGAAGTTCGAAACGCCGGTCGAGCGGACGCGGCCCTGCTTCTGCAGTTCGATCAGCGTCTTCCACGCCTCGACGTAGTGGTCGCGCGAAGGCACCGGCCAGTGGATGAGAAAGAGGTCGAGCTGCTCGATGCCGAGCTTCCGCATCGTATCGTCGAACGCCTTCAGCGCATCGTCGCGGCGGTGGGCGCTGTTGCGGAGCTTGCTGGTGATGAAGATGTCGTCGCGCGCCACGCCGTTGTCGCGCACCGCCTGCCCGACGCCTTCCTCGTTCTGGTAGCCCTCGGCGGTGTCGATCGAGCGGTAGCCCGCCTTGAGCGCCTCGCTGCAGCATCTGGCCGTGATGTCGGGCGGCACCTGCCACACGCCGAAACCGAGCTGCGGGATGACGTTACCATCGTTGAGCGTGATCGTCGGCTGCTGTGCCACGGGGTTACCTTTGTCCGGAAGCTTCTTTGCGGAGCGTCTACCTAGGGCGTTCTCGGCGTCGGCACCACCCGCCGGCTCCGACGCGGTGTGACGAACCCCGCTCGCCGTCGACCACCATCGCGTGTAGCCTGTCAGTTCGATGCGGACGGAGCGGTTCCGGGCGCGGTGATGCGCATCCGCAGCCACGAGCAAAGGCGGCACATCATGGCAGGATCAGAGGGCAGGCTCACCGGGCGCGAACTCAGGCAGCGCGACCGGGCGAACGCATCCGGCCTCACGCCGGTGGTCTTCATTCACGGCCTCTGGCTGCTGCCGTCGAGCTGGGACCGCTGGGCGGCGCTGTTCGAGGAGGCCGGTTTCAGCGCGCTCGCGCCAGGCTGGCCCGACGATCCCGAGACGGTGGCGGAAGCCAATGCCCACCCCGAAGTCTTCGCCAACAAGACCGTCGGGCAGGTGGCGGACCATTTCGATGCCGTCGTCCGCAGCCTGAAGAAGAAGCCGGTGGTCATCGGCCATTCGTTCGGCGGCCTCCTCACGCAGATCATCGCCGGTCGCGGCCTTTCGGCTGCCTCGGTCGCCATCGACCCGGCGCCGTTCCGCGGTGTCCTTCCTCTGCCGATCTCGGCGCTGAAATCGGCCTTCCCGGTGCTTGGCAATCCGGCCAATCGCGGGCGTGCCGTGCCGCTCACCTACGCGCAGTTCCGCTACGGTTTTGCCAACGCCGTCACCGAAGAAGAGGCGCGGCAGCTCTATGCCGAGTTCGCGGTGCCCGCGCCCGGCGCGCCGCTGTTTCAGGCGGCGTTCGCCAACATCAATCCCAACACCGAGGCGAAGGTCGACACGCGCAATCCCGCACGTGGCCCGCTGCTCGTCGTGTCCGGTGAGAAGGACCACACAGTGCCGTGGGCGATCGCCAGCGCCTCATACAAGCGGCAGAAAAAGAATCCCGGCGTGACCGAGATCGTCGAGATGAAGAACCGCGGACACGCGCTGGTCATCGACAGCGGCTGGCGCGAGGTGGCGGAAACGGCGCTCGCCTTCGTCAAGCGTTTCGTCTGAGCCAGGTTCTCGCGGCCGCGAACGCTTGCGGCTCACAGAAAGTGTCGCACCGGCCCGTGACCGCGGCCGACCGTCAGATCGTCGGCGTGTTTCAGCGCCTCGGTCAGGTAAGCCTTCGCCGCGCGCACCGCGTCCGCGCGCGGCATCGCCGGCAGCAGCGCCGCGATGGCAGACGAAAGCGTGCAGCCGGTGCCGTGCGTGTTCTTTGTCGCCACGCGCGGTGCGGTGAATTCCTGCCGGCCGTCGCTGTCAGCCAGCACATCGGTGGCATCGGACGAGGGCAGGTGCCCGCCTTTCAGCAGCACGGCCTGCGGCCCGAGGCGGAGCAGGTCCGCCGCCATGATGCGCATCGTCGCGAGATCGGCCGGCTCCTGCCGACCGAGCAGCGCCGCCGCTTCCGGCAGGTTTGGTGTGATCACTTCCGCCAGCGGTATCAGCGCGTCGCGGATTGCGGCGACGGCTTCCCCGGCGAGCAGGCGGTCGCCGCTCTTGGCGATCATCACCGGGTCGAGCACGATGTGCTGCGCCCCGTGCCGTTGCAGCGCCGCCGCGATCGCGCGCGCGATGTCCGCCGTCGCCACCATGCCGATCTTCACCGCGTCGACGCGGATGTCGTCGAACACCGCGTCGATCTGGCGGGTCACGAACTCCGGTGCGACCAGCTCGACGCCGGTGACGCCGCACGTGTTCTGCGCCGTGAGTGCGGTCACCACCCCCATGGCGTAAGCGCCGTTCGCCGAGATCGCCTTGATGTCGGCGAGCAGGCCGGCGCCGCCGGAAGGATCGACGCCGGCAATGGCGAGCACGTTCGGGATCATCGCGTCGTTCCCCGCTCGATCTCCGCGCGCAGCGCCGCCGCCGCGGCGCGCGGGTCGTCCGCCGCACAGATCGCCGAGACTACCGCGACGCCCGCCGCTCCGGCGCGCATGATCGCGGCAGAGTTGGCGATGCCGATGCCGCCGATCGCGACCCACGGCAGGGGCAGCCTGGCGCCGATCGCGCGTGCGCCATCCAGTTCGAGCGCCGGCGCCGCGTCCGCTTTGCTGCCCGTCGGGAACACGGGCCCGAGTCCGACGTAGTCGACCACCGCGGGATCAACGGTCGCGAGCTCCGCCGCCCGCGTCACCGAAAGGCCGATCAGCGCGTCGGGCCCGAGGATGGCGCGCGCCGCTGCCGGGTGCCCGTCGTCCTGTCCGATGTGTGCGCCGGCAAGCCCCGCGGCCTTCGCCACGCTCGGACGGTCGTTCAGGATGAGCGGCACGCCGGTCGGCGCCAGCGCGTCCTTCAGCATGGCCGCCGTTGCCGCAAGGTCTGCGTCGCTCGCCGTCTTGTCGCGCAGCTGCACGATGGTGACGCCTCCGGCCACAGCCTCCAGCACGGTGTTCACCAGGCCGCGGCCGGCACACATTGCGTCGTCCGTCACCAGCATCAGCCTGAGGTCGAACTGCGGTTTCACCGGAAGTGCACGCGCGTCGCGACGATGCCGTCGTCGATGGTGGCGAGCGCGTCGATCAGCGCCGCCGCGAAGCTGCCCGGCCCGCTTGCATGCGACAGCGCCAGTTCCGCCGCGATGGAGATCATCGCCAGTCCCGCCGCCGCCGCGTCGTAGGGCGCGAGCCCGGCGCCGAGGAAGGCGCCGATCAGCGCCGTCGCCGAGCAGCCGGTGCCGGTGACGCGCGTCAGCATCGCGTCGCCGTTGGCGATGCCGATCATGCGCCGGCCGTCGGTGATGTAGTCGACCGCGCCGGTCACGGCGACCGTGGCGCCGGTCGCGTCGGCAAGCCGTCGGGCCGCGTCGCGCGCGGCGTCCGATCCTTGCGTCGAGTCCACGCCCTTCGCGCTGCCGGTCTCGCCGGCGAGCGCCATGATCTCGGAGGCGTTGCCGCGGATGACGGAAGGCTTCAGCTTCGCCAGCGCCGCGGCCGTCTTCGTGCGGTAGGCGGTGGCGCCGGCCGCCACCGGGTCGAGAATCCACGGCACGCCTTTCTCGCTCGCCGTCGTCGCGGCAAGTTCCATCGCTTCGACCCAGCGCGGTGAAAGCGTGCCGATATTGATGACGAGCGCGCTCGCAATGCCGGCGAATTCTCCCGCCTCTTCCACCGCGTGCACCATGGCGGGCGAGGCGCCGGCGGCGAGCAGCGCGTTGGCGGTGATGTTCATCACGACGTAGTTGGTGATGTTGTGGACGAGCGGCGTGCGCTGGCGCAGCCGCTGGATCGCGTCGGCAATGTCGGGCTTGTCCATGGCGTTCCCTCGGGATGCGGGCGAGGGAGCTGCCGGAGAATTGGAACGCCGGCTGGCGACCGCTCCCTGCGCTGGCATTACCCAGATCAGGTTCTGTGGGTTTGATCTCAGCCCGCCGGCAAGGCGAGCACCCCAATGTCACCGGCGGGGAACATAGGCCAGGTCGCCTGGCGGTTCAACGCCGCGCTAGCGGCAATAGAGCCCGCGACTTGGCCCGGCGGTGCGGCGCTGGATGAGGTCGAGGTGGAAATGGCCGGCGTGGTAGGAATCCGAGCCCGGCCCGAGCACGGTTGTAAACGGCCCGCACGCCGCCTGGCGCACCCCGACGAGAAACGTGTTCTCGGGCACGCCGTTTCCGCTGTCGCCGACCGTGATCCACCGCTTGCCGTCGATCTGGAACGCACCGATGTCGATGGCGTTGCCGTGCGCATGTTCGGAAATCTTGGCCGAGGCAAGACAGTCGCGATTGCGGCAGGAATAGGCGTCCAAAATGCGGAGCTCCGTCACTTTGCCATGGAGCACCTCG
>CAYOUO010000126.1:0-6593 GCA_964407155.1 uncultured Hyphomicrobiales bacterium
CTGCGATACCGGCGAGGACATCATGAAACAGCGTCACCTCCCGCAAGCCGTCGAGCGTGATCAGCCCGGCACGCAGCCCGTCGTCGGCGTCGTGCGCATCGTAGGCGATGTCGTCCGCGACCGCCGCGGCCTGCGCCTCCGCGCTCGCAAACGAGCCGAGGTGCAGGTCCTGCGCCCGCGCGTATTCCGCGATCGCGAACGGCAGCGGGGAATGGAGCGGCCCGTTGTGCTTGACCAGCCCCTCCAGCGTTTCCCAGGTCAGGTTCAGTCCATCGAAGCGCGGATAGCGCCGCTCGAGCCGCGTCACCACGCGCAGGCTCTGCGCATTGTGGTCGAACCCGCCGTGGCTCCGCATGACATCAGCCAGTGCCCGCTCGCCGGCGTGCCCGAACGGCGGATGGCCGAGGTCATGGGCCAGCGCCAGCGCCTCGGCCAGGTCTTCGTTGAGATCGAGCGCACGCGCCAGCGCCCGCGCGATCTGCGCCACCTCGATGGTATGGGTCAGTCGCGTGCGGTAGTGGTCGCCCTCGTCGAACAGGAAGACCTGCGTCTTGTCCTTGAGCCGCCGGAAGGCAGTGGAATGGATGATGCGGTCGCGGTCACGCTGGAAGTCGCTGCGGCCCGGGCTTGGCGATTCCGGATAAAGTCGGCCACGTGTGAGCACCGGATCGGCGGCATAGGGCGCTAGCGCCACGACGATCCACAATCTCTGATTGTATAACTCCGAATCGCTGACCGATGCGCGCGTTGGCACCCATAAGCACCGCCGCGCCGCTTCCGCCGCCGTTCCCAACCGCGAAATCCCGCGATTTCAGCCATCACCGCCCGGACAGCATTGACTCGTTTCAGGGCCCCACCTAACTATTTACGCGTATAAACACTAGGCAAATCAAGCCTTTTGCTTCGAACGGCAATGTCAGAGACGATCGCACCGGCTGAAATAACGTTGTCCGAGCGCGCCGCGCGCCGCATCGCCAGGATTCTTTCCGGCGAGCCCGGTGGCACGGCGCTTCGCGTCAGCGTCTCCGGCGGCGGCTGCTCCGGCTTTCAATACGGCTTCGATCTCGATTCGACGCGGACGTCTGACGACCTCGTGCTCGAGCGCGACGGCGCCGTGGTGCTGATCGATGCCGTCTCGCTGCCGCTCATGGGCGGGTCCGAGATCGACTTCGTCGACGATCTGATGGGCCAGTCCTTTCAGATACATAACCCTAATGCCACTTCGTCGTGCGGGTGCGGAACGAGTTTCTCCATCTGAGGTGAGGGACATGGCGGACATAAGGGGCAAGACAAAGAAAAAGCCGCCGCCGAAGTCTGAGGGAAAGAAAAAGCCTTCCGCCGCGAAACCGGCATCGGCCGCACGGCCCGCGCCGGTGACCAAGCCTGCGCCATCGGCCAAAGGCAAGGCCGCGCCGCCGAAGCCCATCGCGAAACCGAAAACATCCCCGCCTGCGGCTGCTCCCGCGCCGCCAAAGCCCGCGGCGGCACCCCTCGCCTCAACGGTTGTATTCCCCACGCCCTCGAAGGCGCATGTCTCGCCGAAGCCACTCGCCGCCGGCGCCTTCGCGCTCGACAAGCTGGCCCAGGTGGCGCTGACCGCGACCAGCCTCGATCTTGCGATCGAGTTCTATCGCGATGTCCTCGGGCTGAAATTCCTGGCGCGTCTCGATCCGCCGGGCGTTGCGTTCTTCAGTCTCAGCGGGGGCGCCCGGCTCATGCTGTCGTCGGCGGCCTCGCAGGCGCATCTCTACTTCGCGGTCGATAGCCTAGACACCGCGATGCGCGAACTGAAGGCGCGTGGCGTGTCATTCCTCCACCCGCCCGTACGCTTCCAGCGCGACGATGCCGGCCACTTCGGCAAGAAGGGGACCGAGGAGTGGATCACGCTCTTCCGCGACCCGAGCGGCAACATCCTCGGACTGGTCGAGCGGCGGAACGCCTGACGCGTCAGCCGCCTGCCTTGCCGATGAGGACGAAGCCACGCGTCCGGTTCTGGTTAGCGCCGTCAACGGTGTTCATCGCGTTGAACAGGTCAGCCGCCGTCACCCACACCGGCGGATACTTGTAGCGTGCCACGTCGAGGATGAGGAACCGGTCCGACTTCGCGTCGTAGGCGGCAAGCGGCGAGATATGGCCGTAGGTTTCCTGCCCCAGCGCCGTGCGGAGATAGTTTACCACGACGAAGCGGCCCTTCTCGGCCAGATACGCCTTCGCTTTAGAGCGGAAGTCGTCCAGCGAACTGTCGCCGGTGTGAACGACGGTGGCCGCCACCGAATAGCGCGCGAACAACTGTCCGAGCTGGTCGAGCGTCATTCCCTGCTTCGCCAGCGTCGCCTGCGGCAGGATCGTCTCCGTCTGATCGTCCAGCACATTGTCCTGCGTGAAGGTGTGGAACGGCGCGTATTCCGGCGTCGTCGGCGCCGGCACGCCGAGGGCGTTCAGCACCATCACCATGCTGGCGACGCCGCAATACGCCTGCGTCTTCTGGGTGAGAAAATTGATCGACAGCGGAAGGTACGCCGCGCGCGCCTCGCTCTCGAACAGATACGCGCTGCCCTGCTCGGACTGCACCGCCACGAGACCAGGCGGCAGCGGCAGTGTCTCGGCGCGTGCCACGCCGCCGGCGAGAAGCGCGGCGAACGCGGCCAGTGCAGCGAGCGCGGAGCGGGTCTTGCGCATGGACGATGCCGCTACTGGAACGCCGTTTCCTGGAAGGAGCGCAGCTTGCGCGAATGCAGCCGCCCCGGCGCCATGGCACGCAGCTTCTCCATCGCCCGGATGCCGATTTCGAGATGCTGGTTCACCTGCCGCCGGTAGAAGTCCGAGGCCATCCCGGGCAGCTTCAGCTCGCCGTGCAGCGGCTTATCGGAAACGCAGAGCAACGTGCCGTACGGCACGCGGAAGCGGAAGCCGTTGGCCGCGATCGCCGCCGATTCCATGTCGAGCGCGATGGCGCGCGATTGCGAGAAGCGCTGCACCGGCTCGCGCTGGTCGCGCAGTTCCCAGTTGCGGTTGTCGATCGAGGCGACGGTTCCCGTGCGCATGATGCTCTTCAATTCGAAGCCGGCGAGGCCGGTCACTTCGGCGACCGCCTCCTCCAGCGCCACCTGGATTTCGGCCAGCGGCGGGATCGGGATCCAGATTGGGAGGTCGGCGTCGAGCACGTGGTCCTCGCGCACGTAGCCGTGGGCGAGCACGTAGTCGCCAAGCGCCTGCGTGTTTCTCAGACCCGCGCAGTGACCGAGCATCAGCCACGCATGCGGCCGCAGCACCGCGATGTGGTCGGTGATCGTCTTGGCGTTGGAGGGTCCGACGCCGATGTTCACCATGGTCAGCCCGGCGTGGTTCGGCATCGTCAGGTGATAGGCCGGCATCTGCGGCATGCGCGTCGCCGGGTTGCCAGTGGTCGGCTCGTCGTTGCCGGCATAGGTGATGAGGTTTCCCGGCTCGACGAAGCTGGTGTAGCCGCCCTCGCCGCGCGCGATCAGGCCGCGCGCCTTCTCGATGAAGCCGTCGATGTAGAACTGGTAGTTGGTGAAGATGACGAAGTTCTGGAAGTGCTCGGCGCTGGTCGCTGTGTAGTGCGGCAGCCGGAAGACGGAATAGTCGATGCGCGGCGCCGTGAACGGCGCGAGCGGCATCGCCTCGCCCGGCAATGGCTCATGCGTGCCGTTGACGATGGCGTCGTCCATCACGGCGAGATCCGGCACGTCGAACATGTCGCGGAGCGGCCGGTCGATGCGGTCGGCGATCTCGCCCTCGACATGCACGCCGTCGGTAAAGGCGAAGTGCAGCGGGATCGGCATCTCGGACGGCCCGATCTGCACTGGCCGCCCGTGGTTGCGGATGAGCAGCCGCATCTGCTCGGTCAGATACGAGCCAAAGAGCTTCGGCTGCGTCACCGTCGCCGAATAGACGCCGGGTCCGGCGACGTGTCCGTAGGAAAGGCGCGAGTCCACGCCGGCATAGGACGAGATTTCGAAGCGGATTTCAGGGTAGGTCGCCCGGACGTGGCCCGAGATGCGGTTGTTCCGAAGGAGTTCGGCAAAGCGGCCGCGGATGAAGGCGGTATGCCGGTCGTAGATCAGTTCGAGGCGCGCCACCGCCGCTTCCGCGTCGTCGAAGGACTCGAACGCGATCGGCTCGGGCCGGTCGAACTGGCTGTCGTCTGATGGCATGGAATCGCACCTTGAAGCAGGGTGCGCCGGAATGTCCGCCAGCGGCCCTCCCGGGTCAAGGTGACTACCCGGGCACTTTGGCAGTTGGGTGAACGCGCCATTTCCCCGGGAAATGCTTGATTTTCCGGGGTGCCGGCGCCGGTAAACAGCGGTGGCGGGTTACTTTTTCAGCGTCGCGTCGAGGGTGATCTTGACGCTGCCCCCGAGCGCCCGCGAGACCGGACAGCCTGCCTTGGCCCCCTCTGAAATCTTCTTGAAGGTGGCCTCGTCGATGCCTGGAATCTCGGCGCCCATCGTCAGATCGATCTGTGTGATGGTCGGCTTGCCATCGACCACGTCGAAATGCAGCTCGGCCCGGGTGCGGATGTCCTTCGGCTTGAACCCGGCCTCAGTGAGCGCCGCCGAAAACGCCATCGAGAAGCACCCGGCGTGCGCCGCGGCGATCAGCTCTTCCGGGTTGGTGCCACCGCCATCGGCAAAGCGCGAATTGAACGAAAACGCGCCGTCGAACGCGCCGGAGCCAAGGCGCATGTGCCCCCGGCCTTCCTTGAGGGTACCCTGCCACTCGGCTTCGGAGAATCTGATAGGCATGCTTCCCTCGCTTGTTTGTGTTCGCGCCGTGTGGCGGCAAATTAGCGTCTTTCACCCGTTCGGCTAGGGGGTCCCGCTAACCGCCATGAAGATCGCCACCTGGAACATCAACGGGGTGCGGGCCCGCACCGATACGGCGGTGGCCTGGCTGCGCGACGCCGGCCCCGACATCGTCTGCCTGCAGGAGATCAAGTGCGAGGAAGCCACGTTCCCGCGCGAGGCCTTCGAGGACCTCGGCTACAACCTCGCGATCCATGGGCAGAAGGGCTTCAACGGCGTCGCCATTGCCTCGAAGCTCCCGCTCGAGGATGTCGCCACCGGGCTCCCCGGCGACGATGCCGACACTCACTCGCGCTTCATCGCAGCCGCCGTCTCCGTTCCTTCCGGCATCCTGCGCGTCGTCTCGCTCTACCTGCCGAACGGCAATCCGCCCCGTTCGGACAAGTTCGACTACAAGCTCGCCTGGATGGCCCGCCTCCACGCCAGCGCCCGCGACCACCTCCGCGTCGAAGAGCCGCTCGTGCTCGCCGGCGATTTCAACGTGATTCCCGAGCCCGTCGACGCCCGCTATCCCGAACACTGGACCGGTGACGCGCTCTATCAGCCGGAAACCCGCGCCGCCTGGCGTTCGCTGCTGAACCTCGGACTGACCGACGCTTTCCGCGCCTGCGAGGCCGGCGGCGACAACTACACCTTCTGGGATTACCAGGCCGGGTCCTGGCAGAAGAACGATGGCATTCGCATCGATCACATGCTGCTGTCGCCGCAGGCCGCGGACCGCCTCGTCTCGGCGTCCATCGACAAGCGCGTGCGGGGCTGGGACAAGCCGTCCGACCACGTGCCGGTGATCATCGAACTCGATCTTTGAGCGGCGGCGGTCAGAGCAACTTCAGAAAAGCGGATTCCACTTTTCCACCCCGGAAACTGCGTCCGGAATTGCCGGCAGCGAAGCTTCAGTTCATCGGCACGGCGACTGCGGGCACCAGCGGCGCCGTGACCGTTGCATCGGTCGCCACCGGGCTGATCGCGACCGGCGGTGTCGGCAGGACGGCGCTCGCCAGCGGCGCCACCGGGATGGGCGCCGCGTCGCCGGCGTCGGAAGCGGCCGTCATCGGCACTGCGCCGGGATTGGCGGCAAGCCACCTGTCCGCCTTCTGCTTCGCGGCGTTCCACTGCTCTTCGGTCGCCGCCGAGCGCGCCGCCTCGTGCATATCGAGGATCCACTGCACGCTCCCGCCGGACCGCGCCAGCGCGATCTGCAGGTACATCAGCCCTTCCACCGGCTGGCGGAAAGTCTCGTCACCCTCGAAGAGAATGTGGCCGAGCAGCGCCTGCCCGTCGACGCTGCCGTAGTCGGCCGCCTGGCGCGCCCAGCGCGACGCCTCGCGCGCGCTCTGCGGCACGTCCTTGCCGTCGAGATAGTCCTGTGCGAGCTCGAGGCAGATCTGGATGGCGAGGCCCTTGGCCTTCACATTGCCCTTGTCGGCCGAAAGGTTCGCCCACTTCGCCGCCTGCACGAGGTCGCGGTCGCCGCCCTCGCCGTTGTAGTACATGCGCGCCAGGTTGAGCTGCGCGTCGGCGTTGCCGAAGTACGAAGCCGCGAAGGTGAACGCCTGCCGCGCGCGGCTGAAATCCGGCTTCACCTTCGAGTTCGGAATGCCCTGCTGGTAATAGGTGCCGAGCCGCACGTAGGCGTTCGACACATAAGGCGCCGCCTCCGCCGCACCGACGTCGTCGTCGGAACCCTGCGCCGCGAGCTGGCTGAACAGCTGGAACGCCTTCATGTCGTCGCGCGAGACGCCGTCGCCGTCGGCATACATGCTG
>CAYOUO010000127.1:0-2668 GCA_964407155.1 uncultured Hyphomicrobiales bacterium
GCCTCGCTCTCGCCCGGCAACGAGCAGCTCAACCGCTGGTCCAGCGCCTCGGCCGACGGCCAGGGCTCGTTCAACTATGCGGGCGCGAAACAGCCGGCGCTCGACGCGCTGATCAAGGCGATCCTTTCGGCGCCGACGCACGAGGATTTCGTCGCGGCGGTGCGCGCCTACGACCGGGTGCTGATCTCCGGCGCCTACGTGGTGCCGTTCTTCTACCTCTCCGATCTCTGGGTGGCGCACTGGATCCGCATCGGGCATCCCGCCACAGCACCGCTCACCGGTTACGCGCTGCCGGCGTGGTGGGTGAAGCCGGGTAGCTGAGCCAAACGGGTCGGGCCGGCGCGATTTGCCGGCAACGGCGTTTCGCCCTATCTGGTCGGCCCATGACCCAGCCGTCTCCCGCTCCCTTCATGATCGACGTCGTTTCCGATGTCGTGTGCCCGTGGTGCTATCTCGGCGAGCGCCGCCTCAAGCAGGCCATCGCCGCGCTGCCCGACATGGCGATTGCGGTGCGCTTCCGGCCCTACAGCCTCGATCCCAGCGTGCCGCCGGGAGGCGAGGACCGCGAGGCCTACATCGTGCGGAAGTTCGGGAGCGTGAAGGCGCTCGATGCAGCGCACCAGCGGCTGGAGCTTTTCGGCAGCGAGGCTGGCATCGACTACCACTTCGACCGCATCACGCGCGCACCCAATACACTCGATGCGCACCGCGTCGTGCGCTGGGCGACGGAAGCCGGCAAAGGCGTCGCGATGGTCGAGCGGCTGTTCCGGGCCTACTTCAGCGAGGGCCGCGATGTCGGCGACCACCGCGTGCTCGGTGAACTCGCCGGCGAAGTCGGGCTCGACGGCGCGGCGATCACTGCGCGGCTGGCGACCGATGACGACAAGGATTCGGTGAAGGCCGAGATCGACGAGGCGTACCAGATCGGCGTCACCGGTGTGCCGACCTTCATCCTCGGCGGCCGCTACGGCGTGGTCGGCGCGCAGTCGGTCGCGGCACTCACCGACGCCATCCGCCAGGCGGCGGAGAAGGCGAAGGTGGGGGAGTGATAATGCCGCACAGCGGTCTCATTTCGGCGAACGAAATCCGGGCCGCCCACACCGCGGCCATCTACCCGCCCTCCCCGCGAAGATGGGAATGGCGTGCTGAGCACCAACTTTCAGGAGGAACTCTACGGCACGCCCTGGGCCCCAGCTTTCGCCGGGGAAGCGGAGAATGGATCCGTAGAGCGGGTCACGCCTTCAACGTAATATGCCGGGTAGTGGGTGCGCGATAGCGGAATACGCTGCGCTATTCCGCCCTACGATTTCTAGGGTAGCGCACGGTAACCCCCTCCCGAAATGCCTTTGGCATTTCGACCTCCCCTCAAGGGGGAGGTTGGGTCCCAGTTTTCTGCGACGTAGCAGCCGGCACCACCATAGCAATTCGCCAATCTCAAAGACGACCGCCAAAAGTCGGTGAGAAAACGAATGCGTCGTGTCCTCTATAACCTACTCGAAGGTGCCGCTTCACTTCTTAACCTCCCCCTTGAGGGGAGGTCGAAATCGCCCTTGCGATTTCGGGAGGGGGTAACGCCGCGACGCGTGCGATCTCCGCGCAGACCCCGTCGATGTTGCCGGCGATGTCGCTGTTCCAGAACCGCAGGACACGGTAGCCACGCGACACAAGCCAAGCGTCACGCACGGTGTGCTGATTTCCAACAGCGTGTTGGCCGCCGTCAACCTCAATGATCAGCGATTCGGTAGGGCAGAAGAAATCGACGATGTAAGGACCTACCGGAGCCTGCCGGCGAAACCGCAAACCAGAAATACCGGGCTTGCGCAGCCACTGCCAGAGCAGGCGCTCCTCGTCGGTCATTGCGCGGCGCAGGGCTTTTGCAAAGCCGCGATTGCGCGGCGAGACAGAACGATGCGGCATCTGCTCTCCTGGACGCGACGTCGGGTCGCCGAATTTTCTCCGTATGAAGAGATAGCACCCCCTCCCAAAATACCTTTGGCATTTCGACCTCGCCTCAAGAGATTGGCCTCTCACCGCAGGGCGGATTAACCGAAGGCGTAATATGGCGGAATACACCTCGCTATTCCGCCCTACATGCTCGCCTCGTCATTCCGGCGAAGGGCGGGATCCAGCGTCATTCGCGACGCTTGAGGTATTTTTTTGACGCTCAAACGCCGGACGGTGCGGCCTTCGTCTGGACCCCGGCCTTCGCCAGGGTGACGGTTGCGGATGAAGTGTGCGACGGTGACGCCTACGCCGCGGCCTTCTTCCCGTCGCCGGCGAGTTTGGCGAGCACGCCGACGATGCCGGCGGTGCCCTTGAGACGGCCGCCGACCTCGCCCCAGTCGCGCATGAACACCACCGACTGATCGGGCCGCACGCGCGCCTCGGTGTGGCGCTCGCCGAGCCAGCGGAGCAGCGCGGCCGGATTCGGGAAGGCGTTGTTGCGGAAGGCGACGACGGCACCCTTCGGCCCGACATCGACCTTCTCGATGTTGGCGCGGCGGCAGAGCACCTTGATCGAGACGATCTCGAGCAGATGACGCACCTCGTCCGGCAGCGGACCGAAGCGGTCGATCATCTCGACGGCGAACGCCTCGATCGCCGGCTGGTCGTCGAGATCGGCGAGGCGCTTGTAGAGCGAGAGGCGAAGCTGTAGATCGGCGACATA
>CAYOUO010000128.1:0-3066 GCA_964407155.1 uncultured Hyphomicrobiales bacterium
ACCGGTGGCTGGGGCTGTATTGGTCTGGCGTGCGCGGAGGCGCTCGGCGAAGCCGGCGCGAGCGTCATCGTCAACGGCACCAGCAGCAACGGCTGCGACGCGGGCGTTGCGTATCTGGAAGAGAAGGGCATCGCGGCCAGCGCCGCGGTCTTCGACGTAACCGATTCCGCTGCCGTCAACCGCATTGCCGATGAGCTCAATGTGCGCACGCCGGTCGACATCCTCGTCAACAATGCCGGCATCGCCGGCGGCGATATCGCCGCCGAGAACCTCACGGACGAGCGCGGGCTTAAGGTGATGGACGTCAATCTCAACGGCGCATTCCGGTGTGCGCGCGCCTTCGGCCGCCACATGCTCGCCCGCCGCTCGGGCGCCATTGTCAATGTCGGCTCGATCTCCGGCGAGATCGCCAACAAGCCGCAGAACCAGGCCCACTACAACGCCTCGAAAGCCGCGGTCCATCATCTCACCCGTTCGCTCGCCGCCGAGTGGGCGGGACGTGGCGTGCGGGTCAACGCGGTTGCTCCGACCTACATCGACACGCCCATGAACCAGTCCGTCAAATCCGAGACGGAAAAGTACGCCACCTGGCTCGCCATGACACCGATGCATCGCATGGGAACGTCGGAGGAAATCGCCTCGGTTGTGCTGTTTTTGTCGTCCGATGCCGCGAGTCTGTTAACCGGGGCCATCATAATGGCTGACGGAGGCTATACGTCTTGGTAAAGCCAGCCGCATGACCGCACCTTTGCGCCTCGGCGTCGCCGGACTTGGCAACGTCGGCACCTCCCTCGTCCACCTGCTGGACCGTCATGGCAACGATCTTGCCGTGCGGACCGGCCGCCCCATTGCGATCACCGGCGTCTCGGCGCGCGATCGCCGCCGCGGGCGTGGGATCGATATTGCGCGCTTCGCGTGGTTTGACGATCCCGTCGCGCTCGCCCGCGATCCGGGCAACGACGTTTTCGTCGAGTTGATCGGAGGTGCGAGCGGTACGGCTCGCGAGGCGGTGAGCGCCGCTATTGCGTCGGGCAAGCATGTCGTCAGCGCGAACAAGGCGCTGCTCGCCGCGCACGGCGTGGAGCTTGCTCGCGCCGCAGAAGAAAAGAATGTCGGCCTCAATTTCGAAGCGGCCGTCGCCGGCGGCATCCCGATCGTCAAGACGCTGCGCGAGTCCCTCGCCGGTAACGCGGTGAACCGCGTCTATGGCATCCTCAACGGCACCTGCAATTACATCCTCACCCGCATGGAGCAGGACAAAGTCTCCTTCGCCGATGCGCTCGCCGCCGCGCAGCGTCTGGGCTATGCCGAGGCCGATCCCACGTTCGACGTCGGGGGCCACGACACCGCGCACAAGCTCGCGCTCCTCACAGCGATCGCCTTTGGCACGGAAGTCGATGCGAGCGCGATCTATGTCGAGGGCATCGAGAGCATCACGCCTGCCGATCTCGAGGCGGCCGACGAACTCGGCTATCGCATCAAATTGCTCGGCGTGGCGAGCCGCGCGGAGTCCGGAATTGAACAGCGCGTCCATCCGACGATGGTACCGCGCTCGTCCGCCATCGCCCGTTTTGATGGCGTCACGAACGCTGTCGCCGTGGAAGCCGATTTTGTCGGACAGTTGGTTCTCTCTGGACCGGGCGCAGGCGGGGATGCCACTGCGTCGTCGGTCATGAGCGACATCGCCGATATCGCCCGTGGCGATCGGGTGGGCACGTTCGGCCGCCCGGCCTCGAGCCTCGAGCCTTATCGCCAGGCTGCGATCAGGCGGCACGAGGGCGGCTACTACGTCCGGCTCGCCGTTTTTGACCGTCCGGGCGCGTTCGCGGCCATCGCGCGTCGCATGGCAGATGCCGGGATTTCACTCGAATCGATCGTCCAACGCCGGCGCGCTGTGCGGGCCACCGCGCCCGAGCATCCAGTACCGGAGGCGCCGGCGCCGGTCATTCTGATTACGTACGAGACGACCGAGGCCGCCATTCGCACCGCACTCGAGGCCGTCCAGGCGGACGGCCAGATCGTTGGCGAGCCGCAGGTCATTCGCATTGAGCCGCTCGCTTAGGGAGACGCGCCATGAATGAGCATGCGCCGCAACTGCGCAGCCCCAACGCCCTCGAGCGCATTCTCACGCTGGAGCTGGTGCGCGTGACCGAGCGCGCTGCCGTTGCCGCTGCCCGCTATCGCGGCCGCGGCGACGAAAAGGCGGCCGATCAGGCGGCCGTCAACGCCATGCGCTACGAACTCAACCGGCTCGCCATTGATGGCACGGTCGTGATCGGGGAGGGGGAGCGCGACGAGGCGCCGATGCTGTACATCGGAGAAGAGGTTGGCACCCGCCACGGGCCGAAAGTGGATATCGCGCTCGACCCGCTGGAAGGCACGACCATCTGTGCCAAGAACCTGCCGAATGCGCTGGCGGTCACCGCCATCGCCGAGACCGGGCATCTCCTGAACGCGCCTGACGTTTATATGGACAAGATCGCGGTCGGTCCGGGCTATCCGGATGGCATCGTCGATCTCGACCGCAGCCCGACGGAAAACATTCGCGCGCTCGCGCGCGCCAAGGACCTGCCGGTCAGCGAGATCACGGCCTGCGTTCTCGACCGGCCGCGGCACGAAAAACTGATCGCGGAACTGCGCGATATCGGCACCGCCATCCGCCTCATTCCCGATGGAGATGTCGCCGGCATCATCCATACGACCGAGCCGGAGACGACTGGCATCGACATCTGCCTCGGTATCGGAGGCGCGCCGGAAGGCGTATTGGCCGCAGCGGCGCTGCGTTGCATGGGCGGACAGATGCAGGGTCGCCTCGTTATCAACAACGACGACCAGCGGGAGCGTGCCCGCCGCATGGGCATTGCGGACGTGGATCACAAATTCGATCTGACGGAGATGGCGCGGGGTGACGTGCTTTTCTCGGCTACCGGCGTCACCGACGGCAATCTCCTCGCCGGCGTCCGCTTCGGTCGTCGTTCGATCACGACCCACACGGTTGTCATGCGCGCTGCCAGTGGAACCGTGCGCTGGATCAAGGCCGAGCATCAGGACCTCGAGAAGTTCGAC
>CAYOUO010000129.1:0-2772 GCA_964407155.1 uncultured Hyphomicrobiales bacterium
CTGGCGGCGCGTCGTGGCGCACATGCATCGGCCGACGCGGCCTTCATCGACGCGCTGGCTGAGGTGGCTGAGGACGAGACGCTGGAGCCCGCATTCCGCGCGCAGGTGCTCAACCTGCCGAACGAAGCCGACATTGCGCGCGAGATCGGCCGCGAGGTGGACCCCGATGCCATTCTGGCGGCGCGCGTCGCCGTGCGCGCGGCGATCGCCGACCGCGCGGGCGAAACGCTCGCGCGCCTGGTCGATCGCCTGAAGAGCGGCGGGACCTATTCGCCCGATGCCGCCTCCGCCGGCCGGCGGGCGCTTGCCAACACCGCCCTCGACCTCAGTGTGGCGAACCACGATCCCGCGGCGGTGCGCCGTGTCGTCGCGCACTACGAGGCAGCCGACAACATGACCGACCGGTCGGCCGCGGTTGGCATTCTCGTCGGGGCCGCGCTCCCCGAGCGCAAGAAGGTGCTCGCCGATTTCTTCGCGCGTTATCGCGACAACCCGCTGGTGCTCGACAAGTGGCTCGCCTTCGAGGCCTCCGCGCCGGCAGCCGAGACGCTCGACCGCGTGCGCGCGCTGCTCGATCACCCGGCGTTCTCGATCGCCAACCCTAACCGCGTGCGCGCGCTGGTCGGCACGTTCGCCGGCGCCAACCAGACGCAGTTCAACCGCGCCGACGGTGCCGGCTACGATTTTCTGGCCGATTTCGTCGTCGGTCTGGACCGGCGCAACCCCCAGACGGCGGCCCGGCTGCTGGTCAGCTTCCGCTCCTGGCGCGCACTTGAATCGACGCGTCGTGCGCACGCCGAACGCGCATTGCAGCGCGTTGCGGAAGTATCTGATTTGTCTCGCGATACGCGTGATATCGTCAGCCGCACGCTGGCCTGAGGCCACAGGCGGTAAATATTTTGTTCATACTCTGGACAAGGGGATTCCCGTCGATTCAAATGCAGTGATTCGGACGTGGCGCATCCCGAAAAATCGCAGCACGAATTTTGAGGGTCCTGCATGGCGCGGGCGGCCACGGCCACTCCGTCCACGGCGAAGCACTGGCGCGCACACGGGTTTCGGTGGTCCGATCCCGGCGTTTCCGGACACGCCCGTCTTCTCGCGCATCCCGCCTACCGGCGGCTGCTGGCAGCCGAGCCGTTCCTGCGCCGTCTGATCCCGGTCCTCATCGTCGTCTTTCTGGTCATCGTCGGATTTGCCCGCTTCCTCGTGCTCTACGAGCAGAAGCTCGAGACCTCCGACAGCGCGCGCCGTGAATTGTCACTGGTCGCCGCCGCGGTGTCGGGCAGTCTCACCCACGTCGTCGATCCGGCGGTCCAGCATACGCTCGATGCCGCGCAGGCCCGCGATGCGCTGACCGCAGCGCTGCCTGCCGGCGCCACCGATGGCGGCCGCCAAATCTATGTCACCGACAGCAACGGCAGCATCGTCGCCTCCGCCCCCGCGGATGCCGCCGGGCCGGGCGAGCCGCTCACCGCCATCATCGGCGAAGCTCAGCCGCTGACGACATTCGGCGCCCGCGCCGGCGTGCTCGAAATCGTCCTCGGCAACGGCACGCCGGCATTCGCGACGCTGGTCAACCTCGACCCGCCGTTCGGCTCCGTCGCCGTGGTCCAGCCGCTGGGCGGGCTTGACCAGCGGTGGCGGTCGAGCGTCTCGCTCGATGCCACCATTTTCACCGCCACCAGCCTCATCCTCCTCGTCATTCTCTACGGATACTACGCGCAGGCCCGCCGCGCGGCAGAGGCCGACGCGATCTACGCCGCCACCTCGTCGCGCTCGGACATGGCGCTCGCGCGCGGCCGCTCGGGACTGTGGGACTGGGACCTCGGCCACGGGCGCATGTTCTGGTCGCAGTCGATGTTCGAATTGCTCGGGCTGGAGACCGGCGACGGGCTGCTCACCTACGGCGAGGTCGCGCGCCTGGTTCACCCCGACGACGGCGATCTCATGGCGCTCGTCGAATCCATGTTCGAGAAGGGCGAGACCACGGTCGACCGCATGTTCCGCATGCGCCACGCCGACGGGCACTGGGTATGGCTGCGCGCCCGCGCCGAGATCGCCGACCCCACCTCGCCCACGCCGCACCTGATCGGAATTGCGGTCGACGTCAGCGAGCAGATGCGGCTGCTCGAGCATACCAAGACCGCCGACCTCCGGCTTCGCGACGCGATCGACACCATCTCCGAGGCGTTCGTGCTGTGGGACGCGGAAAACCGCCTGGTGATGTGCAATTCGAAATACCAGCAGCTCCACCAGATTCCGGATGCCGCCCTCATCCCCGGCACGCCCTACGCCGAGGTCATCGCGGCCGGCCGGAAGCCGCTGGTGCGTTCGCAGAATGTGACGGAAGGAAATGCCGAGGAAGGCGCCCGCTCGTTCGAGCTGCTGCTCGACGATGGCCGCTGGCTGCAGATCAACGAGCGGCGCACGAAGGACGGCGGCTTCGTGTCGGTCGGCACCGACATCACCCAGCTCAAGCGCCATGAGGGCCGGCTGATCGACGGCGAGCGCGCGCTCATGGCTACGATCTCGGATCTCCGGCAGTCGCGGCAGAAGCTTGAGCATCAGGCGCAGCAGATGATCGAGCTCGCCGAGAAATATGCCGAGGAGAAGGATCGCGCCGAGACGGCCAACCGCACCAAGTCCGAGTTCCTCGCCAACATCTCGCACGAGCTGCGGACGCCGCTCAACGCCATCATCGGCTTCTCGGAGATCATGGAGACCGGTATGTTCGGGCCGCTCGGCTCGGCCAAGTACGTCGAGTACTGC
>CAYOUO010000130.1:0-6591 GCA_964407155.1 uncultured Hyphomicrobiales bacterium
GCCGCGGCGCTTGTCCATCTTGAGGATCTGGAACGGCTGCGGCGTGTGCATCAGCGGAGTGACGTCACGCACCGGGCGGATGTCCACCTGCGAACGCGGCAGGAAGGCCACGGCGCCGTCGAGATCGACGGTGAAGCCGCCATTGAACTGGTTGAAGATCACTCCGGTGACCTTCTCGTTCTTGTTGAAGCTCTCCTCGAGCTTCACCCAGCTCTCCTCGCGGCGTGCCTTCTCGCGTGAAAGCACCGCTTCGCCGAGCGCGTTCTCGATGCGCTCCAGGTAAACTTCAACTTCGTCGCCGACCTTGATATCGGCCTCACGGCCGGGCGCGGCGAATTCCTTGACCGCGATGCGGCCTTCCGTCTTGAGGCCGACGTCGAAGACCGCGAGATACTTCTCGATGGCAACGACGGTGCCCTTCACCACGCTGCCCTCGGCGAGGGCATCGGCAGTGAACGACTCGTTGAGAAGGGCGGTGAAATCTTCCCGTGTGGGGGAAAGGGTGGCTACAGCCATTGTCACTCCTGACAGTGCGCCGGTGTGCGCGCCGGCGGTTGGTGTTGATCCATTGTCCGATCTCAAACCCGGCCCGTATGGGCGCCCGCGTTCCTGGGCGGGCTGCACGAAGGGTCTGCGAAGGGATGCTCTTTGATGTTCCGCCCGCCAATGGCGGGCCCGTAGCCGCTGCTCGCTCAGGCTGGAAGCCGTGCCTTCTGCGGTTTTCCGCTAGGCTCGGCCGCTTTTGGCCCGTTCGATAATGTCCACGGCCGCGCGGAACGCGGTCTCTATATCCATGTCCGTGGTATCGAGCAAGATGGCGTCGTCAGCCTGGGCCAACGGCGCCGTCGCCCGGCCGGCATCGCGCGCGTCCCGCTCCCTTATTTCGGCAAGGATGCGCAGGTATTCAACCCCGCGTCCTTTGGCATTGAGTTCGTCGGTGCGCCGCCGCGCGCGTGCTTCGGCGCTCGCCGTGACGAAGATCTTCACGTCGGCGTTCGGCGCGACCGCCGTGCCGATGTCGCGGCCGTCCAGCACCGCGCCGCTGGGCAGCGTCGCAAACGCCCGCTGGAAGTTCATGAGCGCACGGCGTACGCCGGGGTGCACTGCTACCCGCGAGGCCAGTTCACCGGTTTCGTGGCCGCGCAGATGCGGGTCGCCGAGATCGCCGGGATCGATGGCCGCCGCCACCTGTTCAGCCGCCGCAGCGTCGTCGAGATCGAGATGACGCCGCGCCATCGTGCGGCCCACGAGGCGGTAGAGCAGCCCGGTGTCGAGGTAGGGAAGGGCGTAGTGCTCGGCCAGCCGCTTGGCGAGCGTACCTTTGCCCGCCGCTGCCGGACCATCGATCGCGACGATCATGCGCCGGCGAAGAGATCGGCGCCGAGCCCGCTCATCAGCGCACGGAATTCGGGATAGCTCGTCGCGATCGGGCGCTCGTCGTCCACCGTGACCGGATTTTCGCTGGCGAGCCCCATCACCAGAAAACTCATCGCGATGCGATGATCGAGATGGGTTGCGACCGCGCCGCCGCCCGCGACCTTCTTGCTGCCGCGCACGGTCAGCGTCTCCGGCCCGTCTTCGGCAGTGACGCCGTTGGCCCTGAGCCCCGCCAGCACCGTTGCCACGCGATCCGATTCCTTCACGCGCAGTTCGCCCACGCCCTCCATCACAGTCGTCCCTTCGGCGAACGACGCGGCGACAGCGAGCACCGGATATTCGTCGATCATGGAAGGCGCCCGCGCCGCCGGCACCGCAATGCCCTTCAGCCGGCTGGCGCGCACGCGGATGTCGCCGACGTCCTCGCCGCCGACATTCCGCTTGTTCACGATGGCGATGTCACCGCCCATCTCGATCAGGGTATCGATCAGGCCGATGCGCGTCGCATTGAGCAGAACGTTCTCGACGGTCACGTCCGAGTCTTCGACCAGAAGGGCGGCCACGATCGTGAACGCCGCCGAGCTCGGGTCACTCGGCACGACGATCGCCTGCGGTTTCAGCACCCGACCGCCTTCGACACGAATGACGTGCGCCCCGTCGGCGCGTGTTTCGGTCGCGATGGCGGCGCCAAAGGCTGCGAGCATGCGCTCGGTATGATCGCGGGTCGGAATGGGTTCGACCACGGTGGTAATGCCCGGGCAGTTGAGCGCGGCCAGAAGGACGCACGATTTCACCTGGGCCGACGCGACCGGCAAACAGTATTCGATGGGAATAAGCGCCGGTGGTCCCTTGATCGTGGCTGGCAGGCGGTCGCCGCTGCGCGCGATCATCTGCACGCCCATCCGCCGGAGCGGATCGAACACCCGCGCCATCGGCCGCTTCACCAGTGAAGCATCGCCGGTAAATGTGGTCGCGAAATTGTGGCTGCCGGCAATGCCCATCGTCAGCCTCACCCCCGTGCCGGCATTGCCGTAGTCGATGACGTGCCCAGGCTCGAGCAGGCCGCCGACGCCGAGGCCGGAGATCTGCCAGGCGCCTCGCCCGGTGCGGGTCACTGTTGCGCCGAAGGCGCGCATGGCCGCTGCGGTCGACAGCACGTCCTCGCCTTCCAGCAGGCCCTCTACCGTGGTCTGCCCGATGGCGAGCGCGCCCAGCATCAGCGCCCGGTGCGATATCGACTTGTCTCCGGGCGGCCGGATAGTTCCCCTGAGCGGGCCGGAGCGCCGGGCGCCGAGCGGCTTGGCCGATTCCTCAGTCTGCATAGGGGTGTCGCGGGCTCCGCTCTTGGGGCGCGCCGCTCCGATAGCACAGCCCGCAGGGAGCCGTCACCGGTCAGAAATACCGCTTGCAAAGCGCGAAGAAATGGCTTTGACACCTCGCGGCGCGCGGCTTATGGAGGCCGCTTTCCAGCTCCCCGGGACGAGGCACATCGTGGCGAAAGCTAACCTTGGCACCAAACGCGTCTGTCCGAATTGCGGGTCGAAGTATTACGACCTGAACCACAGTCCGATCATTTGCCCGAAGTGCGGCACGCGCTTCGAGGTTGCCGCCGCGCCCGCCCGTGCCCGCGCCGCTGCCAAGGCTGCACCGGCGGAGGCCGATGCCGAGATCGAGATGAAGGAACCGGTCGAGGTCGTTTCGCTGGAGGAGGCGGACGAGGAGGCGGCATCGAGTGGTGCCGTGCCGGTTGAAGGCGTCGAGGATGACGAGGACGTCGACAAGGAGGAGGAAGACGACACCTTCCTCGCCGAAGAAGACGAGGACGAGGATGTCGACGACATCATCGGCGACGTCGACGAGGAGGAGCAGTAGGCTTGCTACTGGCGGAGGCGCGGAATATGGTCCGCGCCCGCTGATCCCGGAAAGCGTCTTTCCGGCACGAATTCCCAAGGTCGGGGCCATAGCTCAGTTGGGAGAGCGCGTGAATGGCATTCACGAGGTCAGGGGTTCGACTCCCCTTGGCTCCACCAATCTTCCCACAGCCGGCCCGATGGCCGGGCATCCCCGCAGACAAATCTCTATCGCGCTGGCGCGCTCTGCTGCTGGCCCGGCGTGGGTGTTCACGGCGTCTCGACCGCGCCGCGAAGGAATGTGAGCCGTAGGGCCACCGTTTGTTGATTGGCGGCGTGAAACCGTAACTGGCAGAGAGGCGTAGCTGCTGGAGACAACACGGAGCCGCCGCGACGATGCAGTCCCCGCCCTTGCCTCAATCCGCCTCCGCGCCTCAAACGATGTCCGCGCCTGAATCGGTTCCGGTCGCGTCGCCCATGCGCCGGCTCGTGCGCCGCCACTCGCTGCTCGTGCGCATCACCCACTGGGTGAACGTGGTGGCGATCTTCTTCCTGCTCATGAGCGGGCTGCAGATCTTCAACGCCACACCCGCCCTTTACATCGGCAAAAAGTCGGACTTCGCCCATCCGGCCGTCAGCCTCACCGGTGGCAACACGGCGAACGGCCCGATCGGCGTCACCGATATTCTCGGCGCCCGCTTCGATACCACCGGCTTCCTGGGCTTGTCCTCGAACGATGGCCACCTGTCTATCCGCGGCTTCCCTGCCTGGGTCACGCTGCCGAGTTATCAGGATCTCGCCACCGGCCGCCGCTGGCATTTCTTCTTCGTCTGGGTATTTGCGATCAACGGCGCCATCTACCTGATCGCGAGCCTTGTGGATCGCCACCTGTGGCGCGACCTCGTGCCAGGCCGTGCCGACTGGCGCCACATCGGCCGCACCATCGCCGATCATGCCCGCCTGCATTTCGATCACGTCCGCGAGTACAACGTCCTCCAGAAGCTGACCTACCTCGTCATGGTCGTCGTCGTTCTGCCGCTGATCGTGCTCGCCGGAATGGCGATGTCGCCCGGGCTCGATGCCGCCTACCCATGGCTGATCGACATCTTCGGCGGCCGCCAGACCGCCCGCACTGTCCACTTCATCTGCGCCATGACCATCCTCGCCTTTGTCCTCGTGCACGTCGTCATGGTCCTTCTCTCCGGCGTCTGGAACAACCTGCGCTCCATGATCACCGGCCGCTATGCCGTCGATGCGGAGGGTACGTCCCATGCCGATTGAATCGCGCCGCATGCTGAGCCGCCGCGGCGTGCTCGGCGGCTTTGCTGCCATTGCCGGCAGCGCCGTCCTCGCCGGCTGCGACCGGCTGGATGCGCTGGGCGAACAGGGATCGTGGTTCCGCGACCGCGTGCTTCATCTCGGCGAGGATTTCAATCGCACCGTCCAGCGCTTCTTCCTGAAGCCCACGTCGCTGGCGCGCGAATTCACCGAGGCGGACATCTCGAAGGATTTCCGCGCCAACGGCAGCACCGATCCCGATGACCCCGATTACCGCGCGCTGGCCGCGGACAATTTCGCCGGCTGGCGGCTCGAGGTCGGCGGCATGGTGGATCGCCCGATGTCGTTCTCCCTCGCCGATCTCCGCGCCATGCCTTCGCGCACGCAGATCACCCGCCACGACTGCGTCGAGGGCTGGAGTTGCATCGGCAAATGGACGGGCGTGCCGCTCGCGCTCGTCCTCGCCAAAGTCGGCGTCAGGCCGGAAGGGCGCTATGTGCTCTTCACCTGCTTCGACACGCTGGAACAGACGCTCGATGGCACCGGCCGCTATTACGAGACGCTGGACTTCGAGGATGCACATCACCCGCAGACCATCCTTGCCTACGACATGAACGGCGAGACGCTGCCGGTGCCGCACGGCGCGCCGCTGCGCCTGCGCGTCGAGCGCCAGCTCGGCTACAAGATGGCGAAATACATCCGTCGCATCGACGTCATCGACGATTACTCGAATCTCGGGCGCGGCCGTGGCGGCTTCTGGGAGGACCGCGGCTACGACTGGTACGCCGGCATCTGACCGCGGCGCGACATCGCCGTCTGCCTTCTTCAGCTTGCCAATTTCCGCGAACCGGGTTTGCCTGTCGCTGCGATCGATATCCGGAAACGGGGGGCAGGAACATGGCGAAGAGCGTCAGCACAGGCAAGGTGCGCTGGGGGATTATTTCGACCGCCGACATCGGCGTCGCCAAGGTCATCCCCGGCCTGATGAAAAGCCGCCAGCTCGAGGTAGCGGCGATTGCCTCGCGTTCACTCGCGACTGCGAGGAAGGCGGCCCGGAAGCTTGGCATTCCCGTCGCCTACGGATCTTACGAGGAGTTGCTCGACGATCCGTCGATCGAGGTGGTCTATAACCCGCTGCCCAATCACCTCCATGTCCCGCTGACACTGGCTGCCGCCGCGAAAGGCAAGCACGTGCTGTGCGAAAAGCCCATCGCGCTGTCGGCGGATGAGGCGGAGAAGCTTCGCGACGTGCCCAGAGGCATCCTCGTCGCCGAGGCGTTCATGGTCCGCCACCATCCCCAGTGGCTGAAGGCGCGCGAGATTGTGCGCGCCGGCACGCTCGGCGAGGTGCGCGCTGTCCAGGCGCTCTTCAGTTACTTCAACGTCGATCCCGCCAACGTGCGCAACATGGCCGATATCGGTGGCGGCGGTATTTACGACATCGGCTGCTATCCGGTCGTCGTCGCGCGCTACATCTTCGACGCCGAGCCTGAGCGTGTCGTCTCGCTGGTCGATCGCGATCCCCGCTTCCACACCGATCGGCTTGCGAGCGCGCTGATGGATTTCGGCAGGGGACGGCAGGTCAGTTTCACGGTGTCGACGCAGGTCGCTCCCTACCAGCGTGTCCACGTGGTTGGCACGAAGGCGCGGCTCGAGATCGAAATTCCTTTCAATGCGCCGCAGGGCGGCGCGATGACGATCTATCTCGACAGCGGCAAGAAGCTCGGCGACACCTCCGCCCGCGCGGTCCGTCTGCCGAAGGCTGACCAGTACCAGCTCGAGGGCGAACAGTTTTCCCGGGCCGTCCGCGGCAAGGAAAAGCTGGTCTACGGCGTTGAGGATGCGATCCTTCAGGCCCGTGTCCTCGATGCCATCTTCCGCTCGGAAAAGTCCGGAAACTGGGAAAAACCCTAGGGTTTGCGCCCGGTCGCGGTCTTGAACCGGTCCGTCGTTCCTCCCATATTTCGTTCAGTTCCGGGTGCTGTCATGGGCCCGGCGCTGAAAGGTCGCTTCCGGTGAAAGGACCGTACGATGACGCGTATCTCCGCGTTTTCCAGCCCGCTTCTTCTCGGCTTCGATGAGATCG
>CAYOUO010000131.1:0-4418 GCA_964407155.1 uncultured Hyphomicrobiales bacterium
GTGCACGACAACTACGACATCGACCTGTTCCGCACGCTGATCGCCGCTTCGGTCGAGCTTATCGGCGTTCCGGCCGAGGGCGAGCATCGCGCCAGCCACCGCGTCATCGCCGATCACCTGCGGGCATCGAGTTTCCTCATCGCCGACGGCGTGCTGCCCTCGAACGAGGGGCGGGGCTACGTGCTTCGCCGCATCATGCGGCGCGCCATGCGCCATGCGCATTTGCTCGGCGCGAAGGAGCCGCTCATGTATCGGCTCGTGCCGACGCTGGTTGCCGAGATGGGCCGCGCCTATCCGGAGCTGGTGCGGGCCGAGGCACTGATCCGTGAGACGCTGCGGCTGGAGGAGGTTCGCTTCGGGCGCACGCTGGCGCGTGGCCTCTCGCTGCTCGATGAAGCGACCGGCGGTCTGTCGTCGGGCGCGACGCTCGCGGGCGACGTCGCGTTTCGTCTGTACGACACCTACGGCTTTCCGCTCGATCTCACGCAGGATGCGCTGAAGGCGCGCGGCATCGGGGTCAACACCGACGGTTTCCAGAAGGCGATGGAGAAGCAGAAGGAGGAGGCGCGCGCCAACTGGGCCGGCTCCGGCGACACGCAGACCGAGCCGGTCTGGTTCAAGCTCCGCGAGTCGCTCGGCGCCACCGAGTTCCTCGGCTACGACACCGAGGACGCGGAAGCGCAGGTTCTGGCGATCGTCAAGGCGGGCGAGGGCGTTCCTTCGGCGAAGGCGGGCGAAGAAGTCGGCATCGTCGTCAACCAGACCCCGTTTTATGCCGAGCAGGGCGGTCAGCTTGCCGACGAAGGCCTGATCGCCGGTGAAAACGGCGGCGCGATCGTCTCGGACGTCCAGAAGCGAGCCGATGGCCTGTTCGTTCATTACGCGAAGATCAACGACGGCACGATTGCGGTCGGTGACGCGGTCCGCCTGTCCGTCGATCACGCACGGCGTGCTGCGATTCGCGCCAACCACTCCGCCACGCATCTGCTGCATGCGGCGCTGCGCAATGTTCTGGGCTCCCATGTCGCGCAGAAGGGCTCGCTCGTGGCGCCGGACCGGCTGCGATTCGATTTCTCCCATCCCAAGCCGATGGATGCGCACGAAATCGAGGCCGTCGAGGATCTCGCCAATGATGTCCTGCTGCAGGATGCGCCGGTAACGACCCGGCTCATGGACCGCGACGAGGCGATGGGGTCCGGGGCGATGGCGCTGTTCGGCGAGAAGTACGGCGATGAAGTTCGCGTCGTGTCGATGGGCCAGGCGCCGGGCGCGGTTCCGGCGCGGTCTTATTCGGTGGAGCTGTGCGGCGGCACGCACGTGGCGCGCACCGGCGAGATCGGCCTCATCACGCTGGTCGGCGAAGCCGGCGTGGCGGCGGGCGTGCGCCGTATCGAGGCGCTCACCGGCGCGGCCGCGCGCAAGCACCTGGCCGAGCAGGAAAAGCGTCTGCGCGCCGCCGCGATGGCGCTCAAGGTGCGCCCGGAGGAAGTCGCGGAACGGGCGCTGTCGCTGATGGACGAACGGCGCAAGCTCGACCGTGAACTCGCCGATGCGCGGAAAAAGCTCGCCATGGGCGGAGGCGGCGGCGGCGCTGGTCCGGGGGATACCTCGATCAAGACGGTCAACGGGATCAGGTTTTTCAACCTGCACGTCACCGGGCTTGCGGCGAACGATCTCAAGGGCCTTGCCGACGAAGCGAAGGCGAAGGTGGGCTCGGGCGTTTCGGCCATCGTCAACACGACCGCGGAAGGCAAGGCGAGCCTCGTCGTCGGCGTGACCGACGACCTCGTCAGCCGGTTCAACGCCGTTGCGCTGGTCAAGGCCGGCGCCGAGGCGGTCGGCGGCAAGGGCGGCGGCGGCCGCCCCGATCTCGCGCAAGCCGGCGGTCCGGACGGCGGTCGTGCCGCCCAGGCACTCGCGGCCATAGAGGCGGCGATCAGCGCCGGATAGCCGATGGACAGCGTGCTGCGCCAGACCAGCCTGCGGCGTCGTACGTTCGATCTGCTCGAGCACGTGGACCGCCATGCGCGGCTGCCGCAGGTCGTCGCCGGCGCCCTGGTGACCCTGATCCTGGTCAACGTCATCGCCGCGATATTCCAGACGGTGCCGTCGCTTCAGCTCCAGTATTCGTGGCTCTTCTACGGCATCGAGACGGTGTCGCTGGTCATCTTCGCGGTGGAATACATCGTGCGGCTGTGGGCGTCGGTGGAGCATCCGCGCGCCCGCGGCAAGACCGCCTGGCAGGCGCGGCTGGCCTACGCCGTCACTCCCGCGGCGATCGTCGATCTCCTCGCCATCGCGCCGTTCTTCGTCGACATGTTCACCAACGTGCAGCTGCGGGTGATCGTGCTCATCCGGCTGCTCCGCCTGTTCAAGCTTGCGCGTTACTCGACCGGGTTCCAGTCCCTGTTCGAAGCGTTCCGGCGCGAACGGCAGGCGCTGCTCGCCAGCTTTCTCATCCTCATTTCGGTCGTGCTCGTCGCCGCCACGCTCGCCTACCTCGCCGAGCACGACGTCCAGCCCCAGGCGTTCGGCTCGATACCGGCGGCGATCTGGTGGGCGGTGGAAACCCTCACCACCGTGGGCTATGGCGACGAAGTGCCAAGGACGGTGCTGGGCCGCATTATCGGCGGCCTGACGATGATGTCCGGCATCCTCATGATCGCGCTGCCGGTCGCGATCATCGGCAGCGCCTTCGCCGAGGTGGTGCGGCAGCGCAGCTTCGTCATCACGTTCGGAATGGTCGCGCGCATTCCTCTGTTCGCCGATATCGGGCCGCAGGCGCTCGGCGAGGTCGTGCCGCACCTGCGCGCGCGAACGATCGAGGCGGGCACCGTCATCGTCGAGCCGGAGGCGGGCGATGAGTCGCTTTACGTCATCGCCGACGGCATCGTCGAGGTCGACTTTGCGCATTCAAGGCGCCGGCTGGGGCCGAACGATGCCTTTGGCGTCGCGCCCGATCCACAGGCGCCCGGCGAGCACTATTCAGCCGTGGCGGTGACGCGCGTGAAGCTTCTCTCGCTCGATCGCATGGAACTGCGCCACCTCGTGCAGCGCTTCCCCGGCCTTGTCGACCGCATGCGACCGGCAGTCATCCCGCCGGCCTGACTCCAGGCCGGACGCTCAGCGTCCGGGGACGCGGCTCTGGTTCTGCCGCTCGATCATCCAGCCGGGATATTCCGGCGGCAGCGCGCTCACCTTGTCGAGCCGCTCCATCTCCTCGGTGCTCAGCATCAGGCTCGTGGCAGCGAGGTTATCGTCGAGCTGCTCGGTGGTTTTGGCGCCGATGATCACCGACATCACCACCGGCTTGTGCAGCAGCCACGCAAGCGCAACGCGCGCGACCGACACGCCGTGCGCATCGCCGATCTCGCGCATCACGTCGACGCAATTAAACGCGCGCTCCTTGTCGACCGGCGGAAAATCGAAAGACGCGCGGCGGCTGCCCTTTGGTCCGTTGCCGTCGCGATCGTACTTGCCGCTGAGCAGCCCGCCGGCGAGCGGACTCCACACCATCAGCCCGATCTTCTGGTCGGCCAGCAGCGGCGCGAGGTCGCGCTCGAGATCGCGTCCCGCGATCGTGTAGTAGGCCTGCAGCGTGACGAAGCGCGCCCAGCCGTGCTTGTCGGCGATGCCGAGCGCCTGCGCGATGCGCCAGGCTGCCCAGTTGGAAACGCCGACGTAGCGCACGTAGCCGGCGCGCACGATGTCCTCAAGCGCGCGCACCGTCTCCTCCACCGGCGTCAGCATGTCCTGCCCGTGGATCTGGTAAAGGTCGATGTGGTCGGTGCCGAGCCGCTTCAGACTCGCCCGCACAGCGTCCATGATGTGGCCGCGCGACGAGCCGCGCTCGTTGGCGCCCGTGCCGGTGACGCCGTTCACCTTGGTGGCGAGCACGATCTCGGAACGCGGGCGCCCTGAGTTCAGGATCGCGCGGCCGGTGATCTCCTCCGACAGGCCCTCGGAATAGACGTCCGCGGTATCGATGAAATTGACGCCGGCGCTGAGCGCGCGGGCGACGATCCGGTCGGCGGCCGGCTGTTCGAGATCGCCGATGTTGTTCCAGTAGCCACGACCGCCAAAGGTCATCGTGCCGAGGCAGATTTCCGAAACCAGGAGGCCGGTGCCGCCGAGGGTGTGGTAGCGCATGGGTGGAATTTCCGGACGTTGAAGGGCGTAAGAGAGAGGGCGCGAGGCCGAGCCCTCCCGAAGCTAGCGCGTCCGCTTATGTCGGCAAGGCACCCGCCACTGGCTCAACGAATATCCCGCCGGCGGGGCTTGCGTCGCCGTCAGGCCATCGCCTTTTTCAGGTTCTCGTCCACCTTGTCGAGGAAGCCGCCGGTCGTCAGCCACTTCTGGTCGGGGCCAACGAGGAGCGCGAGGTCCTTGGTCATGGAACCCGCCTCGACGGTGTCCAC
>CAYOUO010000132.1:0-6574 GCA_964407155.1 uncultured Hyphomicrobiales bacterium
CGGCCGTCGTCGCGGTGCTCGCGACCTGGTGGCTGGCGATCGCGCTCGCGACACCACGCGCTGCCCTGCTGGCCGGGCTGCTCGTCGCCGGCAGCGGGCTCGTCGGGCTTGGCGCGCGGCTGGCCACGCCGGATGCGCTGCTGCTGGCTGCCAATACGATTGCCGCAGGCGGCCTCGCGCGCATCTGGAACGGGTATCGACGACGCCGCAGCGATGTGTGGGCCGGCGTCTTCTGGACCGGCCTCGCCGTCGGCATTCTCGCCAGCGGCGTGGTCGCGCCGGCCATCGCTGCCGCCGCCATCTTCATTCTCGCCTTCGAACGCGGCAACACGCGGTGGCTGGTGCGGCTGCGGCTGGGGGCGGGTCTGGCGTGGACGTTCCTGCTGGTCTCGCCGTGGCTGATTGCGACCGTTCTCGCGCTCGTTCAGGGCGGGAGCAGCGCCGGCCCTTCCGAGCAGTTTCTCGAGCAGATCGGGGTTCCCTTCGCTCTCACCGCCCCGCCGGGGATGTACGCACTGCTGCTGCCGCTATTGGCGGGGCCGATGGTGACCTACCTGTTCACCTCGGTCGGCTGGGTGCTCGCCGATATGCGCCGGCCGCCGATCCTGTTCGCGCTGGCGTGGGGCGGACCGCTCTGGCTTGCCGCCGAACTCGTCACGGCAAAGCAGCCGCTGACCGTGCTGTCGGCGATGCCGTTTCTGGCGCTGATCGCCGGTGTCGCGATCGATGCCGGTGCGGCGGCGATCAAGGGGCGGGTGAGCTGGTTCTATTCGCTTGGCCCGGCGCTGTGGCCGCCGCTCACCGCGATCCTCGTTCCCCTTGGCTTCGTCGCCATCGAGCACCGCTTTCCGCGCCCCGCCTTTGTTGCGTTCGTCATCGCCGCGATCCTTGGCCCGCTGACGTGGCACTGGCTGCGGCGGGGGCGGGTGCTCGCGTCGGCAATCATGGGCATGGTCGCCGTGGCCTTCATCTGCGACGGTCTTTTCGGCTTCATCATTCCTGAGATCAGTGCCATCCGCGTCAGCGGAAACGTGGCCGCCGCCGCCCGCGCCGCCACGCCCTGCGCCGATCCGGTTTTTGCCGCCACCGGATATCCGGAGGAAAGTCTCGTCTTCGCGCTCGGCCCGCAGACACGGCTGGTCGATGCTTGGTCGGCGGCGGATTTTCTCAACAGCGCCGGCTGCCGGGTCGCGGTCGTCGAGCGCACGCAGATACCGGCGTTCCGGCAGCGCGCCGACGACCTCGGCCTGACCGTTCGCGATCGCGGCCATGTTGTCGGCGTCAACCTGCGCAAGATGCGTGCCGCCGATCTTCACCTGTTCACGGCGAGCAATACCGATGGCTGAGCCGGAACTCGTGCGCCGGATCCGTGTGAACTGGGTTGCCGCGACGCGACGTCTTCATGGCGCCCGCGGCCGCCAGGCGCCAGTAACGTGGCCGGCGATCGGCATCTACGTCGCGGCCGGCATTGCGCTGGTCGTTCTCGTCGGCGCGCTTTATGACGCGCGCGCGATTGCGTGGACGCACACCCTGCCGCACGGCGTGCGCGCCTTCTTCGGCTGGGTCACGCGGTTCGGCACCTCCGGCTGGCTGCTCATTCCGTCCGCCGTCGTGGTCATCGTCGTCTCGCTCGGCGACTGGCGCCGCGTCAGCCGCGCCAGCGCCGCCGCGTGGTGGGAGATCGCGACGTTCGCCGCGGTCCTCTTCGCGGTGGTGGCGGTCTCAGGCCTGGTCACCGATCTCATAAAGCCGCTGGTCGGCCGCGCCCGGCCTCTCTACGTGCACGACGGCGGCGCTTTCGTCTTCACGCCGTTGTCGCTCGGCGGCTACGCGCACTACAGCTTCCCGTCCGGGCATTCCACGACCGCCGCCGCGATCGCGATGCTCGCGGCCTTCGTGCCGTCGGTGGTGACCATCCCCGTCGTCATCGCGGCCGCGGTCGTGGCCTTCAGCCGCATCGTCGTCAACGCACACTTCCCGAGCGACGTCGTCGGCGGCATTTTCGTCGGGATCGGCGTCGGCTACCTGATCCTGCGCGTCATGGTCGCCGCCGGCCTGGTGTTCGTCGATCGCAGGAACGGCCGCATCCAGAGCCGCTTCGGCGTGCTCCGTCGTCTCGCGCGGCGTCACGGCCTGAGTTCGCTGTTTCCCGCCTTGTGGCTCGCACTCGGTCCGCCGCCTCAGCCGCCGGATGACACCGCCTCGAAGCCGGCCGCAAGATCGGCAACCAGGTCGTCGGGATCGTCCAGCCCGATGTGAAGGCGCACGACCGCGCCGTTCGCCTGCCACGGCCTCGCCGTGCGCACGATGGTCGGCACCGTCGCCAGGCTCTCGTATCCGCCCCATGAGGCGCCGATGCCGAAAAGCTCCAGCGCATCGACGAAGTGCGCCGCCTTCTCTTTCCCCCATTCGCGAAAGACGAATCCGAGGAGGCCGGTGGCGCCGGTCATGTCGCGTTTCCACAGCGCATGGCCGGGGTCCGATTCCAGTGCCGGGTAGAGCACGCGGTCAACCTCCGGCCGCGCGGCGAGCCAGCGCGCGACCCTGATCGCCGAGGCCTGATGCAGCGGCAAGCGCGCCGCCAGCGTGCGCAGGCCGCGCAGGGCCAGAAACGCGTCGTCGGGCGCGAGGTGAAGGCCCATCCAGCGCTGAAGGTCGCGCAGCTTCTTCCAGTGCTCGCCGGACGCTGACACGCTGCCGAACATGATGTCGGAATGTCCGCCGAGATATTTCGTGCCGGCGTGGACCGAGAGATCGACGCCATGGTCGAGCGCGCGGAAATAGAGCGGCGTCGCCCAGGTGTTGTCGGCGAGAACCGTCGCGTCATGACTGCGCGCCACCGCGGCAAGCGCCGCGATATCCTGCATCTCGAAGGTGAGCGAGCCGGGCGATTCCAGATAGAGCGCGCGCGTATTGGGCGTGAACAGCGAAGCGAGCGCCTCGGCGCCGAGCGTCGGCTCGAAATAGGCCACCTCAATGCCGAAGCGCTTCAGGGTGTGATCGGCGAAGCGGCGCACCGGCCCATACACGCTGTCGGTCACCAGCACCCGGTCGCCGGCGCCGAGGCAGGAGAGAAGCGCGAGCGACGCCGCCGCGAGCCCCGAGGGCAGCAGCACCGTGCCGTCGCTGCCCTCCAGATCGTTCATCGCCGCTTCCAGCGCATCGGTGGTCGGCGTGCCGAAGCGCCCGTAGGAGTAGCGGCCGCGCCCATGCTCCATCTCTTCCACGCTCTCGAACAGCACCGTCGAGGCGTGCACCACCGGCGGGTTGACGAACGGGCCGGTCAGCGTCCGGTCCCGTCCACTGTGCACGAGCAGGGTTGCCGGTTTTCGCGGCGTTCCGCGCGCCTTCTTCATCGTCGTTGTCCTGAAATGGCCGAAGGTCTTGACCGTGCGGGGATAATGGCCCGACAGTGGCTCGTCAAATCGAGCCGGAACAGCCGCGCCGGCAGGCGGGAAACGCGAGATGCAGGGGAAGAAACGTCTGGCGTCGTTGGCCGGTCTCGCGTTGGCTGCGGTTCTTGCCATTGGCGGCGTGTCGCCATCGTCCGCGGGCGTGCTCGACCAGGTCCGGCAGCGCCAGAGTCTCGCCTGCGGGGTCGATCCCGGGCTGGAAGGCTTCGCTACCGTCGATGCGGCCGGCACCTGGCATGGTCTCGACGCCGATTATTGCCGCGCCATTGCCGCGGCGGTGCTCGGCGATGCGACGAAGGTGAAGTTTGTTCCGCTCACCGAGCGCGAGCGGTTCAAGGCGCTCCAGTCCGGCGAGGTCGACGTTCTCATTCGTGACACGGCGTGGACGATGGGGCGCGATGCTTCCTTCGGCATGGTGTTCGTCGGCATCAACTACTTCGGCGGCGTCGGCTTCATGGTGCCGAGGTCTCTCGGGGTCGATTCCGCCCTCCAGCTCACCGGCGCGCACGTCTGTCTCGAGACCGGCAGCGCGACCGATGTCGCGGTCAGCCAGTACTTCAGGTCGCGCGGGATGAGCGTCACCGCCGTTCCCGTCGAAAATGCGGATGCCGCGCGCGCCGCCTACGTCTCCGGCACCTGCAACGTGATGACGGGCGACACGATCAGGCTCTATGGCGCGCGCCTGACCATGCCGAGACCGGCCGACAACATGGTGCTGCCCGAGATCGTGTCGAAGAACGCTTACGGCCCCGCGGTCGCGGCCGGCGACTGGCGCTGGGCCACCATCGTGCGCTGGGTACATTTCGCACTGCTCGATGCCGAGGAGCTCGGCGTCACGGCGGCGACCGTGGATCAGCTGCGGACGAGCGACAATCCCGATGTCCGCGAGCTGCTCGGCGTCGACGGCGGGCTCGGCCAGGCGATCGGGCTCGACAACGCCTGGGCCGCCAACGCTATCCGTGCCGTCGGCAACTACGGCGAGATTTTCGACCGCAGCCTCGGCGCCGGTTCGGCCCTCCAGATACCGCGCGGGCTCAATGCGCTGTGGAGCAACGGCGGCATCCAGTATGCTCCCCCGATCCGCTGAAGGCTGAGGAGACCGACCGCGATGGCCGAAGCACTTGCCGCCAAAGACCCGGTGTCCGCCACCGAGGTGGCCGTGGAGATCATCGGCCTCAACAAGTGGTACGGCGATTTCCAGGTGCTCAAGGACATCAACCTCAAGGTCATGCGCGGCGAGCGCATCGTCATCTGCGGGCCGTCAGGCTCGGGCAAGTCCACGGTCATCCGCTGCATCAACCGCCTGGAGACGCACGAGAGCGGGCGCGTCATCGTCGACGGCGTCGAGTTGACGGAGAACACGCGCCGCATCGACGAGGTGCGCCGCGAGGTCGGCATGGTGTTCCAGAGCTTCAATCTCTTTCCCCACCTCACCATTCTGGAAAACTGCACGCTGGCGCCGATCTGGGTGCGCAAGATGAGCAGGGCCGATGCCGAGGCGCTCGCCATGCGCTACCTCGAGCGCGTGCGCATTCCCGACCAGGCCAAAAAATATCCGGCGCAGCTCTCCGGCGGCCAGCAGCAGCGCGTCGCCATCGCCCGCGCGCTGTGCATGAATCCGCGCGTCATGCTCTTCGACGAGCCCACCTCCGCGCTCGACCCGGAGATGATCAAGGAGGTGCTGGAGGTGATCGTCGATCTCGCGCGCGAAGGCATGACGATGCTCATCGTCACCCATGAGATGGGCTTCGCGCGGCAGGTCGCGCACCACATGGTCTTCATGGACGCGGGCCAGATCGTCGAGGAGAGCCCGCCGGAGACGTTCTTCACCAACCCGCGCCAGGAACGCACCCGGCTGTTCCTCAGCCAGATTCTCAGGCACTGAGCGGGCGCCGTCCCCGCGCAGGCGGGGACCCAGTATCCGCTGTCTGCGTCTGGGTCACGCTGAGGAATTCCCCTGGGGAGGGGACCGCGCGGACCACGATCTCCGGATAGGGCACCCCTCTCCCTTTGATGTGAGAGGGCTGTTTCTCTTGGCGAGGTTAAACCGAGCTTAGAGTAACTGGGTGAGGGTGACACAGCTGCAGAACGGGACACACTGCGCTGCGAAGCTGGCTGCGTCGGCGAGCCCGTAACGACCGCCGCCCTCGCGGGCGCGCCCGCGTCGGCTTGCACTGCGCCAACCGGCCAGCGGTGTCGCCCTCACCCTTCGCACCTAATTCGCTGCCGCTCATAAGGTGCGAAGCCCTCTCCCATCAACGGGAGAGGGGGGCTGGTCTTGCATGGCCGGGACAAATCGAGACAGACAAAAAAGGGTGCGCCCCGTGGGACGCGCTCCTTCATTGTTTCGTGCACCGGTTCCTATTGCGACCCGCGGAGCAGGTTGGTGATGTTGCGGAAGGCGACGCGGCGGTTCTCCCGCTCGGCGCCGACCGTCGGGATCTTCAGGTACTGCTCGCCGTAGCCCTGCGTGACGAGGTTCTCCGGCGGAACGCCGAAGTAGTAGGACAGGATCTCGGCCACGGTTTCCGCACGCCGGTCGGAAAGCGCGAGGTTGGCGAGGTCTGAGCCGACCGCGTCGGTGTGCCCCTCGATCAGGATCACGGTGCGCGGATCGCGGCGCACGATGTCGCGGATCGCGGTGCCGATCGATTGCATCGTCGGCACCTGATCGTCCGGTACGGTCGCGTGTCCGGTGTCGAACGTGATCGTGTCGAAGTCGATGCGGCGCACCTTGTCGCGCAGCCGGCCGTTGCGGCGCACTTCCTCCAGCGAGTAGGGCCGCTCGATCCGCTCGACGGGCGGCGCGATCAGCGCCTGCTCGAGCTGCTGCGGCGTCGCCCGGCTGCTCTCCACGATATACTGCTGCTGCGGAATCGTGACGCGCAGCGGGCCGAACTTGAGCTCGGCGGCCGGCGGCGGCGGAGGCGGCGGGGGCGGGGGCTGGTTGCCGCGCCCGAGCACCTTGTCGAGGATGCCGGTCTGCGGCGCCGAGCCGATGATCATCTCGATGCTGCCGTCCGGCTTCTTGCGATAGCGTTGCAGGATGTCGCCGCCGGCATCGCGCACGGTCACGATCGCCGAGCCGTCGGGCCGCGTTACCGTGGTCGTCGTATTGCCGTTCGGCGCCCTGGCGGAATTGACGCGGCCGCCCTGCTGCA
>CAYOUO010000133.1:0-3015 GCA_964407155.1 uncultured Hyphomicrobiales bacterium
CCTCCGTGAACTGGTCGCTCCACGCCGCGACCAATCGCCGGTCGGCCTCGAAATGAAACTGGAGGCCATAGACCGCGCGCTTGAGGCGAAACGCCTGGAACTCGGTCTGTGCGCTGGTGGCAAGGTGGATCGCGCCGGGCGGCAGGGTGAAGGTGTCGAGGTGCCAGTGGAAAACGGGGCTGCCCGCGCCCAGCGCCGCGATGAGTGGATCGCGGCGCCCGGCAGCGGTCGGCGTGACGGTATGCCAGCCGAACTCGATGGGCCGGCCGAGAATGTTCCGGGCGCCGGCCGCGCGCGCCACAAGCTGCGCGCCGAGGCAGATGCCAAGCACCGCCTTGTCCGCCGCCATGAAGGAACGGATGAGCGCCACGATGGCGGGGAGCGCCGGATAGTCCGCATCGTCGAGCGCGCTCTGCTCGCCGCCGAGAACCACCAGCCCGTCGTAGCCCGCCGATCCTTCGGGCACCGGCGCGCCCTGCCACGGCGCGCGCACATCGACGGACGCACCCGCTTCGGCGAGCGCCGGAGCGACAAGACCCAGCGGCGTGCCGATGAAGTTCTCGATGGCAAGAACGCGAGTCATGGTCCGGTTGTTAACACGCTGGTTGCCATTTTGCGCGATTCTGTCGGCACTGTCGGTCCGCGGGGGACCGCACCTCGAAATCAATGATCGGGGAAAGATGCCGTTCGGTCATGCTGCGATGGCCCGAAGCCTGCTGCGTGCCGCCACGGCGAAGTCGCGTTGAGGAGAATTGAACATGCAGATCAGCAGGCGGTTCGGCGGACTGATTGCCGCGATGGCGGTGGGGTTGGCAATTCCGGCGGCGCATGCCGCGGACTTCGGCTGGGCGCCAGCGCCATCGAGCTGGACGAGCTGCTACGTCGGCGGCAACCTCGGTGCCGCGTGGGACGGCACCAAGGTCGTCGACGAGGTCGAGGGCTACCCGATCGCCAGCCTGAGTTCGGCGGGACTCATCGGTGGCGGACAGATCGGCTGCGACTATCAGGTCTCGTCGCAGTGGGTGATCGGCGCGCAGGGCATGATCGACGCCTCCGGCATGAAGGACAGCGTTTCTCCGGACCTCCTGGATGGCGCCACGCTGAACGGCAGCATGCCGTGGTTCGGCACGGTGACGGGCCGCGTGGGCTATCTCCCCGCCCCGAACTGGATGATCTACGCCAAGGGCGGCTTCGCTTTCAGCAACACGCATTCCAGCATCACCGACGGCGGCACGACGATCGACTCGGTCAGCTTCAACCAGACCGGCTGGACCGCCGGACTGGGCGCCGAGTGGAAGCGCGGCCCGCACTGGTCGTTCTTCGGCGAATACGACTACCTGGGCTTTTCGCCGACGGTCGTGTCGTTTCCCAACTCGGACAACATCGGCAGGGTCAAGCAGAACGTCCAGGCCGTGCTCTTCGGCGTGAACTACCGCTTCAACTGATCCAGCCGGCATCCGGCATCGCGCGGCGCGCCCCACCCGGGGCGCGCTTTTTTTGTTGCCCGTGAGCACCTGAGCGGGCATGACCGCCGGCGAACCCGGCCGCAATCCCGCAGCGAGGCTTCGTTGGAACTCGGACAGGCGAAAACGCCGGACGGCATGCGCATCTATGCCATCGGCGACGTCCACGGCATGGACGCCGCGCTTGCCGCGAAGCACGAAGCGATCGCCGCGGACCTCGCGGCGCATCCGGTCGCACGCCGCGTCATCGTCCACATCGGCGACTACGCCGACCGCGGACCGGATTCCGCCGCCGTCATCGAGCGGCTCGCCAGTCTCGCCGCCGCGGACCGCGACGTCGTATGTCTCCGCGGCAACCACGATCAGAAGCTCCTCGATTTCCTGCGCGACCCCGAGGACGCGGCGCCGGCGCTGTTTGCCTTCGGCGGCAAGGCGACGCTGCGCTCCTACGGCGTGAACCTGCGCAGCGAGAATTACGTCAGCCTCGGGCGCCAGCTCGCTGAAAAGATGCCGGCGAGCCATCGCGCGTTTCTCGAAGGCCTCGCCACCTCCGTGCGCTTCGGCGACTATTTCTTCTGCCATGCCGGCATCCGCCCCGGTGTGCCGCTCGCCGCGCAGACGCCCGACGACCTCATCTGGATCCGCGACGAGTTCCTCGACGACCGGCGCGACCACGGGGTCGTCGTCATCCACGGCCACACGCCGACCGCAGACGGCCGCCCCGAGATCCAGCCGAACCGCATCGACATCGACACCGGCTGCGTCTTCGGCGGCCCGCTCACCTGCCTCGTGCTGGAGGGGAGCGAGGTGAGGTTTGTGTAGGTGAGCTGACCTCCCGACATCGCCTTGCCCGCTTCCCCCGCGAAAGCGGGGGTCCAGGGTGTGCAGCCGCGTCCGCCCCCAGAGTTGATGCGCTTCACCAGGCCCCTGGATCCCCGCTTTCGCGGGGAAGGCGGGTGAGGGAGTGGCAACGGTTCAAATTCACCTCCGCTCACCCCTGCGAAAGCAGGGGTCCACGCTTGGCGGGGCGTGCGTCGCAAGGTCTCTGTTCACTCGATCCTGATGGAGCATCTGCTGCGCCGTCGGCCGGATTCCCGCTTTCGCGGGAATGAGCGGATGAGAGGTGAGCGCAAGTCCTCATTCTCGCGACGCAAATGCGCCCGAGTCATCGTCTCCTTCCGTCCTCGTCCCCTGTTTCGAACCTCCGGCTGAAACAACCGAAGGGGTGGCGGGCGCTCGCTGAGTGCCTTGCCGGGTAGTCCGAATGAATGGCGCTCGAACGAGCGCCCGCCGTGGCGACTTTTGGCAACCCGGACCGCACCGGACTCGTGGGCGGGCAGACGTCCCGTAGGACTATTATCCCGCTGCAAGCCCCCGCACCCTGGACGGTGCGGGCGCCGTGGCCCACGCCCCCTTGCCCCTGGATGGACATCAGGGGGAGCCGGTCATAGTGCCGGCCGGCGGTACCCGGGCACCTCCCGACGGCATGGCTGCGAACCACGCCGGCGGGCGCCACATCCGGCCGGTGCCATTGGCGACACCGGCCACTCCA
>CAYOUO010000134.1:0-12772 GCA_964407155.1 uncultured Hyphomicrobiales bacterium
TGGCGCCGTTCTTTTTCGGCGGACCGTCACTGCCCGTCTTGCTGGAACCTGACTTGCCGGAAGCGCCCAAGGAGCGGGACTGTTCGACGCCGGATTGAATGCCGCGCATCTGGTTGCCGGTCCGGCGCGCCTTTCGGTCGGGCTGCTGGCTGGAGCGGTGCGCTGGCATCTGGACGTCCTCCGGCTGCGGGGTGCTCCGTCGTCCGAACGCGATGCAATCAGCTGCCCGGGTGCTTGACGTCGCCGGGCACTAACGTTTCGATGTCCTCCGTGTTCCCGCCGTCCGGGAGGTCCTCGGGCGCGATGCCCGGGCCCTGCGCCGACAGCAGTTGCGACAGGCGCGTGCGCGCGCGATTGAGCCGGCTCTTGATGGTGCCGACCGCGCAGTTGCAGATCTCGGCGGCTTCCTCGTAAGAGAAGCCGGAAGCGCCGACCAGCACCAGCGCCTCGCGCTGTTCGGGGGGCAGCAGAGTCAGCGCCGAGCGCAGCTCGTTGAACTCCACCTTGCCGAATTGCTCGGGACTTGCCGTCAGGCTTTCGACATGCCGGCCATCGACATCCTCGACCTCGCGTTTTCGCTTGCGGTATTCCGAGCGGAACTGATTGCGCAGGATGGTGAAGAGCCAGGCGCCGAGATTGCTGCCGGGCTGAAACTTGTCGATGTTGGCGTAAGCCCGCAGCATCGTTTCCTGGACGAGATCGTCAGCGCGGTCGGGGTTGCCCGTCAGGGACACGGCCACGGCGCGCAGGCGGGGGATGGCAGCGACGATACCGTCGCGTACGGTTTCCAGCTCACCCAATCGGTCAACCCTTCGGCTTGGATCGGTCAAGACGCGAAAGCAGCTCGCGAAAGCGATCAGGCACGCCTTCCTGGATGACGTCGTCGTGCATGGCGCGAAGCTGCGCCCCGATCTTCACCTGAAGCTCACGATCGACCGTGGCCGCCCGACCTTTCCTCGTCCCACTCGTTTTCGCTGCGCCAGTCTTTTTTGCTTGGTCGTTTTTCATCATCAAAATCTGCCGTTTCCTCTTTCTGAACGGCGCCGCAGGAATGTTCAGCGTCAAGATACCATCCGTTCGGGGGCGAAACTGCCGCATTTGTGGCCTTTTCGCCATCCAGAGGTCAGGCAGGCGCGCCGTCGCGCCAAACACTGGTAGCTCGAAATACGCAACTGCGGGCTTTGTTCCGGCTGGATCGGTAGGAAGTCCACCGCAAATCAGGCCGGCGCGCAGTGAAACACACCTCAGGTAACGGAACCTTCATCAACCCCGGGCGTTGAAGGGGCTCACTTCTCGTTAACCTGGAGGTCGCCATGGGTGCCATCAGCCGGCAGCAACTGAAATCTATGCTCCTCGCGGAGATGAGTGCCGCCGACGTGGCCCTGCCGAATTGCGAAGACATCGAGGTGGTAACCAAGGGAGCGTCCTGGCACCCGGTTCTCCGTCGTACCGGCGGCCGTATTGACGAGGCCCAGCTTGCCGCGCTGTGCGAGATCGGCCGGCGGCTGTCCTTGGGCTATCATCTGGAGAGCTGACGGTTTGGGGCTTTCAAGCTCCGCTTGGACCACCGCCCGAAATACGAAAGGCCGCCCTGAGGCGGCCTTTTCTGTTTCAACATCATCCACGTGGGCGCTCGTCACGCCGGTGTGGCGGCCACCGCGATGCCCTTTTCGCTGAGGTACGGGGCGAGTTCGCCCTGCTGAAACATTTCGCGGACGATGTCGCAGCCGCCGATGAACTCGCCCTTCACGTAAAGCTGCGGAATGGTCGGCCAGTTCGAATATTCCTTGATGCCCTGGCGGACGTCGGCGCTCTCGAGGACGTTGACGCCCTTGTAGTCGAGACCGAGGTAATCGAGGATCTGGACCACCTGGCTCGAGAACCCGCATTGCGGGAAAGCCGGCGTGCCCTTCATGAAGAGCACGACGTCGTTGGACTTCACTTCGTTGTCGATCCAGGCCTTGATATCGCTCATTGGTGTCGTTCCTTGGTGCCCGTCGAGGGCGTCTGCCGTGGTTTTCGGCCCGCGCAAGCCCTTCGTCAAGAAGCCTACTTAGGCACGCTCGTCTGCAGCGCCAGGGCATGCAGCGCGCCGCCCATTTTTCCCTGCAGTGCGTCGTAGACCAGCTTGTGCTGTTGCACCCGCGTCTTGCCGCGGAAAGTGGCCGAAACCACCTCGGCGGCGTAGTGGTCGCCGTCGCCGGCGAGATCGCGGATGGTCACGGTTGCGTCCGGCAGCGCCGCCTTGATCAGCGCCTCGATGTCACCGGCGTTCATCGTCATGCGCGCCCCCTCAGATCTGAAATCCAGCCATGAATGACGGAAACCAGGATTCGTGTGCCGTGCAGAGCGTCGCAACAGATATGCCGCGAGAAGCGCCAAGTTTCAATTCGGCGCCGCCCGTGATGCCGATCCGCACGGCCGAGACGCCTGCCGCCTCGGCCTTCGCCACCAGGCTTTCCACGGACGCCGGCGCGGCGGTCACGACGTAGCGCCCCTGATCCTCGCCGAAGAAGGCAGGAACGGGCAGGGCGCCGGCCGGCTCGGGCGCGACGGTCGCGCCGATGCCCGAGGCCATCGCCATCTCCGCCACCGCGACGGCGAGCCCGCCATCGGAGGGATCGTGAACGGCCGTCGCCATGCGACTGCGGATCAGTCCGCGAACGAAATCGCCGACGCGCTTTTCGTGCGTGAGATCGACCGGCGGCGGCGGACCAGCTTCCTCGCCGCGGACGTCGCGCAGCCAGGCGGACCGCCCAAGGTGCTGCCCCCAGCCTGCCGGACCGCCGAAGAGAAGGATCGCTTCGCCCTCCGCCTTGAAGGCGATGGTCGCGACGCAGGACAGGTCGTCGATCAGACCGACACCGGCAATCGCCGGCGTGGGCGGGATCGCCGCACCATTGGTCTCGTTGTAGAGCGAGACGTTGCCGGAAACGACCGGGAAGGCCAGCGCGCGGCAGGCTTCGCCGATGCCGCGGATGCCGTCGACCAGTTCGCCCATGATCTCCGGCTTCTCGGGATTGCCGAAATTGAGATTGTCGGTGACGGCGAGCGGCGCCGCGCCGACGGCGGTGAGGTTGCGCCAGCATTCCGCCGCGGCCTGCTTCGCGCCCTCGAAGGCATCGGCGGCACAGTAGCGTGGCGTGACATCCGCCGAGAAGGCCAGCGCCTTCGACGGCGTGACGCGGACCACGCCGGCGTCGCCGCCGGGCCGCTCGATCGTGTCGCCGCGGATGAGGGTGTCGTACTGCTCCCACACCCAGCGGCGCGAACTCATGTCCGGCGAGGCGAGCAGCTTCAGCAGGTCCTCGCCGACGTCGCGGCTGGTGAAATCGCCGACGAGCGGACGGGGCGGCGGTTTCTTCGTGTGCGGGCGGTCGTATTCGGGCGCGTGGTCGCCGAGGTCCTTGATCGGGAGGTCCGCCTCGACCCGGCCGCGATGAACGACGCGGAAGCGCAGGTCGTCGGTGGTGCGGCCGACGACAGCGAAATCCAGTCCCCACTTGCGGAAGATCGCCTCCGCCTCGGGCTGCTTTTCCGGATGGAGCACCATCAGCATGCGCTCCTGACTCTCGGAGAGCATCATCTCGTAGGCGCTCATTCCTTCTTCGCGGCAGGGCACGCGGTCGAGGTCGAGTTCGATGCCGAGATCGCCCTTGGCGCCCATCTCCACCGCCGAGCAGGTGAGGCCGGCCGCACCCATGTCCTGAATGGCCACCACTGCGCCGGAGGCCATCAATTCGAGGCAGGCCTCGAGCAGCAGCTTCTCGGAGAACGGATCGCCGACCTGCACGGTCGGGCGCTTCTCCTCCGAGGCATCGTCGAATTCGGTCGAGGCCATCGAGGCGCCGTGAATGCCGTCGCGCCCGGTCTTCGAGCCGAGATAGACGACGGGCAGGCCGACACCGGTGGCCTTCGAGTAGAAGATCGCATCGGTTCGTGCGATGCCTGCGGCGAAGGCGTTGACGAGGATGTTGCCGTTATAGCCGCGATGGAAATTCACTTCGCCGCCGACGGTGGGCACGCCGAATGCGTTGCCGTAGCCGCCGACACCGGCAACCACGCCCGCCACGAGATGGCGCGTCTTCGGATGATCGGGCGCGCCGAAGCGGAGCGCGTTCATCGCGGCGACGGGACGGGCACCCATGGTGAACACGTCGCGCAGGATGCCGCCGACACCGGTTGCCGCGCCCTGGTACGGTTCGATGAAGGACGGGTGGTTGTGGCTCTCCATCTTGAAGATGACGGCGAGCCCGTCGCCGATGTCCACCACGCCGGCGTTCTCGCCCGGGCCGCAGATCACGCGCTCGCCCGCGGTGGGCAGCGTGCGCAGCCACTTCTTCGACGATTTATACGAGCAGTGCTCGTTCCACATCGCCGAGAAGATGCCGAGCTCGGTCATCGTCGGCTCGCGGCCGATGAGGGCGAGGATGCGGTCATATTCGTCCGGCTTCAGCCCGTGTGCGGCAACGACGGCGGGTGCGATGCGGGCGGGGGCGTTCATGCGGCCATCCCCTCGAACAGCGCGCAGCCGTCGGTGCCGCCCTGCAGCGGCTCGATCAGGTTTTCCGGGTGCGGCATGAGGCCGAGCACGTTGCGCTTCTCGCTGAGAACGCCGGCTATGGCATCGAGCGAGCCGTTCGGGTTCGCATCGGCGGTCTGGTTGCCGGTCGCGTCGACGTAGCGGAACGCGACGCGGTTCTCGCCCTTCAGCCGCGCCAGCGTCTCGTGATCGCAGCGATAGTTGCCGTCGCCGTGCGCGACGGGCGTGCGGATCACCTGTCCGGAGGCATAGCGGCGGGTGAAGGGCGTGTCCGTTGTCTCGACGCGCAGGTGCACGTCGCGGCAGATGAACTTCAGCCCGGCGTTGCGCATGAGCACGCCGGGGAGCAGCCCCGCCTCGCAGAGAATCTGGAAGCCGTTGCAGACCCCGAGCACCAGCCCGCCGCGCGCCGCATGATCGGCGATCGCGCGCATCACCGGGGCACGCGCGGCGATCGCCCCCGAGCGCAGGTAGTCGCCGTAGGAGAATCCACCCGGCAGCACGACGAGATCGAGCGGCGGCAGTTCCGTCTCGGTGTACCAGACCGATGCCGGCCGCTGACCCGTCACCTTCTCCAATGCGACCAGCATGTCGTGATCGCGGTTCGATCCAGGAAAGGTGACGACGGCGGCCTTCATCGGCTCAAAGCAGCTCCACCTGGTAATTCTCGATCACCGTGTTGGCGAGCAGCTTCTCGCCCATCGCCTTCAGCGCCGCTTCGGCCCGGGCGCGGTCCGTCTCCACGAGGTCGAGATCGAACACCTTGCCCTGGCGCACGCTGCCGATGCCGCTGAAGCCGAGCGAGGCGAGGGCGCCTTCGATGGCCTTGCCCTGCGGATCGAGCACACCCTGCTTGAGCGTGACGGTCACCCGAGCCTTCATTGGCGATGCCCCGTACGTTGTCACCCGCGCCCCGAAAAGGCGGACGCGTTTCGTCCTCGGCGACCCGCTACTGAACCAGGACCGGACCGGTGCCCTTGGGCCGCTCGTCGATGAGAATGCCGAGGCGGCGCGCGACCTCCTGATAGGCCTCGACCAGCCCGCCCATGTCCCGGCGGAAGCGGTCCTTGTCGAGCTTGTCCTTGGTCTGGAGGTCCCAGAGACGGCAGGAGTCCGGCGAAATCTCGTCGGCGACGACGATCCGCATCATGTCGCCTTCCCACAGGCGTCCGCACTCGATCTTGAAGTCGACGAGCTGGATGCCGGCGCCGAGGAAGAGGCCGGAGAGGAAATCGTTGACGCGGATGGCGAGCGCCATCACGTCGTCGATCTCCTGCGGGCTCGCCCAGCCGAACGCGGTGATGTGTTCCTCCGAGACCATGGGGTCCTCGAGGGCGTCGTTCTTGTAGTAGAACTCGATGATCGAGCGCGGCAGCACGGTGCCTTCCTCGAGCCCGAGGCGCTTGGCCAGGGACCCGGCGGCGATGTTGCGCACCACGACCTCGAGCGGGATGATCTCGACCTCGCGGATGAGCTGCTCGCGCATGTTCAGCCGGCGGATGAAATGGGTCGGGATGCCCATCTTGTTCAGATGGTTGAAGATGTGCTCGCTGATGCGGTTGTTGAGCACACCCTTGCCGTCGACGACCTCGTGCTTCTTCTTGTTGAAGGCGGTGGCGTCGTCCTTGAAGAACTGCACCAGCGTCCCGGGCTCGGGCCCCTCGAAGAGGATCTTGCCCTTGCCTTCGTATATGCGGCGGCGGTTTTTCATGGGAACGTACCGCGGTTTGTGAAAGTCCATCAGGCAGTGTCCACGCTATCCAGGCGAGTATCGGCGCGGGTTACCCCGACTCAAAGGCCGTCTTGCGGGCTGCCTCGACAGGGCGGAACCTATTCGATCGGTCCCCTGAGCACAACACGGCTCAAGCGCCGCGATTCCCTTATGTTTTGCGCGCTTTTTTGGCAGCAAGATGAAAGGGGAGGCAGCGTTGATTTAGCGTCAGGCTAACGATATGCAAGGCCAGCTTTGCCAGCAGGGCACAGGAGCCGGGAAATGACGACCTTCGACAAGCGCGAGGACGCCTTCGAAAACAGGTTCGCGCACGATGCGGAGCTCCAGTTCAAGGCGGAATCGCGGCGCAACAAGCTGCTCGGCCTGTGGGCGGCGGGTCTCCTCGGCAAGACCGGCGCCGCAGCCGACGCTTACGCGAAGGAAGTGGTCGCGGCCGACTTCGAAAAGGCCGGGGACAGCGACGTTTTCAACAAGATCCGGCGCGATTTCGACGCCGCCGGCGTCCAGCAGTCCGATCATCAGATCCGCCGGACCATGGACGAGCTGATGCAGACCGCGATCAGCCAGATCCGGACCGAGGGCTGAGCATGGCGGCGGCAGCCCCGCTGGCGTCGCGGTTGCGCGCTGGCGAGGCGCTGCTCGCGGGCTGGTCGTCCCTGACCGATCCCGTCGTCGCCGAAGTCCTCGGGCGTCAGGCCTTCGACTGCGTCCTCCTCGACATGCAGCACGGCCTCCATGACATCCGCAGCGTCGGCCAGTGCCTCGCGGCGCTTGCACTTGCGGGCAAGCCCGGCGGCGTGCGCGTGCCGCTCGCCGACAATGCCGCGGTCAGCCGCGCGCTCGACCTCGGAGCCGCCGTGGTCATCGCGCCGATGATCAATTCGGCCGCCGAAGCGCGGACCTTCGTGGCCGCGGCCAAGTATCCGCCGGTTGGCGAGCGGAGCTGGGGTCCGACCCGGGCGCTCGCGCTCTCGGGCCGAACCGTGCAGGCGCACCTTGAAGGCAGCAACACCGACACGCTTGCCTTCGCCATGATCGAGACCGACCGCGCGCTCTCGGCGCTGCCCGACATTCTCGCGGTGCCCGGCCTCGACGGCGTGTTTGTCGGGCCGAACGATATGTCGGTTGCGCTCTCCGGCGGCAGGAGCATCGCGCCCGGCGATGCGAGCCTCGATGCGCCGCTGACCACGGTGATCGCCGCAGCAGCCAACGCAGGAAAACTGGCCGGCATCTACGCTGGCACCGCCGAGCGCGCGCGCCATTATCTGGCTCTGGGCTACCGGCTGATCGCCCTTGGCGCCGACACCGGCTACATGGTGGCGGGTGCGACGGAACTGCTGGCTGCCGTCCGGCGCGCGTAGCGTTCTTCTTCAGAATACTGCCGCAGGAAGTTTTCCGCGCGCACCGCGCTACTGCGCGAGTTCTTTCTCGATCGCGCCGACGAGAATGGGATCGGCCGGGATCATGTCCGGGTCAAAGCGTCCGACGATCTGCCCCGACCGACTGACCAGAAACTTCTCGAAGTTCCAGCGCACCGCCTTGTCGTTCCGCTTCTCGACGGCGCCCGGCCGCGCGGCAGGCGGAAGCTGCCGCGGTACGCCGGCTTCGGTGAGAAGGCGGTAGAGCGGCGCCTGGTCGTTACCCGCGACGGAGATCTTCGCGAACATCGGGAAATCGACACCGTAGGTCGAACGGCAGAACGCACTGATCTCCGCGTCGGTGCCGGGCTCCTGTCCCATGAAGTTGTTGGCCGGAAAACCGAGGACGACCAGTCCGCGGTCGCGATAGGTGGCGTAAAGCTTCTCGAGCCCGTCGTATTGCGGCGTCAGTCCGCACTTCGAGGCGACATTCACGATGAGCAGGACCTTGCCGCGATAGTCGGCGAGAGACGCCCTGGTGCCGTCGATGCGCTGCAGCTCCACTGCGTAAAGCGGGTTCGTCGTTGCGCCGTCCATTATTGTTCTCTCCTTGCCGCGCCGCGCGACACGGGTCTTCACGGACCGAATACGCGGCGGAAGATCGTATCGACGTGCTTGAGGTGATAGCCGAGGTCGAAGAGCGCGTCGATCTCGGCCGGCTTCAGCCGCTCTGTCACGGCGCTGTCGCGCTTGAGCAGCGCCGCGAAGTCGCCGCCTTCCGACCAGGCCTGCATGGCATTGCGCTGGACGGCGGCATAGGCGTCCTCGCGGCTCATCCCCTTGTCGATGAGCGCCAGAAGAACGCGCTGCGAGTGCACGAGCCCGCCCAGGCTCTCGAGGTTGGCGCGCATGCGCTCCGGATAGATGACCAGCCGCTCGATCATTCCGGCCAGCCGGGCGAGCGCGAAATCGAGCGCGATCGTTGCGTCGGGTCCGATCACCCGCTCGACCGACGAATGCGAGATGTCCCGCTCATGCCACAGCGCAACGTTCTCCAGCGCGGGCGTGACCATGCCGCGCACCAGGCGGGCCACTCCGGTCAGGTTTTCCGAGAGCACCGGGTTGCGCTTGTGGGGCATGGCCGACGAGCCCTTCTGCCCGGGCGCGAAGAATTCTTCCGCCTCGCGCACCTCGCTTCGCTGCAGGTGGCGGACCTCGGTGGCCAGCCGCTCGACCGATGAGGCGATCACGCCGAGCGTGGCGAAGAACATCGCGTGCCGGTCGCGCGGAATGACCTGCGTCGAGACCGGCTCGGGTTTCAGGCCCATCGCCTTTGCCACGTATTCCTCGACGCCGGGATGGACATTGGCGAATGTGCCGACCGCGCCCGAAATCGCGGCGGTTCCGATCTCGTCACGCGCGGCGCGCAGCCGCGCTTTCGCACGGTCGAATTCGGCATAGGCGTAGGCCAGCTTCAGTCCGAACGTGGTCGGCTCGGCGTGGATGCCGTGGCTGCGCCCGATCGTCACCGTTTCCTTGTGCTCGAAGGCGCGCCGCTTCAGGGCGGCGAGCACGGCATCGAGGTCGGCGAGCAGCAAATCGGTGGCGCGGGTGAGCTGGACGCTGAAGCACGTGTCGAGCACGTCCGACGAGGTCATGCCCTGATGCAGGTGCCGCGCCTCGGGGCCGATGAGCTCCGCGGCGTGGGTGAGGAAGGCGATGACGTCGTGCCGCGTCTCGCGCTCGATCTCCTCGATGCGCGCGACGTCGAACACCGCCATGTCGCCCTTGCGGCGAACCGTTTCGGCCGCGCTTTTCGGCACCACCCCGGCGTCGGCCATGGCGGCGAGCGCGTGCGCCTCGATCTCGAACCAGATGCGGAATTTCGTTTCCGGCGACCAGATTGCCGACATCTCGGGGCGCGAATACCGCGGTATCATGTCCTACGCCTTGAGTTCGGTGGCATGCGGCGTTGAAAACGCTCAGCCAGTTCGAATGCCGGCACGAAGGCCGCGATCTCCTCGAACGAGATATACGCGTCGAAGAGTCGGCATTCGTCAGGATAACGAGCTTGAAACGTCTCCGGGCAAATCAGAATGGTCTGAAAGTCCGTGTAGCTCAGATATTTGGATTGGTTGGACATATGAATTGCGCGAGGCCTGTAACCTTCGGCCTGTCCAGGTGCAAACCGGCCCTGTCTAAGCTTGTTTTCGATATGCAGCGCAAAGCGCCCGCCCGAGGGATCTTGAAAGACCATGAAGATGTCAGTCTCTCGATCTCTCTTCAGTTCTGGCACGTGACACCACCAGTGTCGCCACCAGAACTTTCGAGGACGCAATGCCATTTGTTCCTCGTGCAGAAGAATAGCCGATGCCGCATGGGCAGCGAACTTGGTGCGGCCGATCAACCACGATCGGAAAGCTGAAGACAATTTTGTGGCCTCAGCGAAGGCTGAGCACAACTGATCTTCCGTAATGCGTGGCGCCTTCGCATCAGACATGGAATTGCGGGGTCTAGCAGAGGGGCGCGGCCACCTCAATCGCCCTGCCGCGGTCAGCCGGCGTGGGGCCGGAGCGCGCGGATGTTGGCGGCGTAATCGCCCTTGAAGATCGCCGAGCCTGCGACCAGCACGTCGGCGCCGGCTGCTGCTGCGGCGCGTGCGGTTTCAGGGTTGATGCCGCCGTCGACCTCGATGAGGACGCTGCGGCTGCCGAGCAGGCGGCGCACCTCGCCGATACGCTCGACCGCCTCCGGAATGAATGCCTGACCGCCAAATCCCGGCTCGACGCTCATCACCAGCACGAGGTCGACGCGATCGAGGTGGGGAACGATGGCGGACAACGCGGTGCCCGGCCGCAGCGTGAGCCCCGCCTTCTTGCCGAGGCCGCGGATCGTGGCCAGCGCGTTTCCGGTGTTGGCCCCTTCGGCCTCGACGTGAATCGTGATGCGGTCGGCGCCGGCGTCGGCGAAGGCCTGGAGATAGGGGGCGGCCGGCGCGATCATGAGATGCACGTCGAAAGGCCTGGCGGTGGTGTGCCGGATCGCGGCGACCACGGCCGGCCCGATGGTGATGTTCGGGACGAAGTGTCCGTCCATGACGTCGATGTGGATCCAGTCGGCGCCTGCTGCATCCACCGCGCGGACTTCCTCACCGAGGCGGGCGAAATCGGCTGACAGGATCGAGGGCGCGATCAGGACCGGCATGGCGCGCGACCTAACACGGCGGTCTCCGGCGTGCAATTCTCGCCGGCGCCGCGCTCTTCAGGGTGCCGGCGCGTAGTCTCCCTTCCGCCAGACATAGACGGTGTAGGCTGGCGGCTTCACGTCGCCTTTCCCGTCGAACGAGAGCGTGCCGAGCGCGGTCTTGAAACTCCCCGAGGCGATTGCGGCGCTGACCTTGCCGTAATCGGTGGATTTCGCCGCCGTGGCTGCCGCCGCCCAGACCTGTAGCGCCGCATAGGCGTACAGCGTATAGCCGGCCGGCTCGATCTGCCGCTGGCGAAACTCCGCAACGAGCAGCGCATTGTCGGGATCGAGGCGCGGGTCGGAGAGGGCGGTCATCATGACGCCGTCGCTGGCGTCGCCGGCCGCGCGATAAAAGTCCTCCGATGCGAGCGCATCGTCGCCGAAGATCGCGACGGTCATCCCCTTGTCCTTCAGGGTGTGCGCGATGGCGGCGACATCGGTGGCGTTCCCGCCCACGAAGACGGCATCGACGTCCGCGGCCTGCAGGACGGAGGCGAGGGAGGTGTATGTCCTCGTCCCGGCGTCGTATGAGGTCGCCAGAGCTTCCTTCTCTCCGGCTGCGTCGAAAGCGGCGAGCGCGGCGGAGGCGATGGCGCGTCCGCCGGCCGTCTTGTCGTCGAGAAACGCAACCTTCTTCCCGGTGAAGTTATGAGCGAGGTAGTTGCCGGCGACCGTGCCCTGCGCGTCGTCGCGCGCGCTCACGCGAAACACGCCCGGCCCGGCGCGCTCGTCGGTATAGGCCGCGGCGGTCGCGCTTGGTGAAATCTCCACGATGCCGGCGGTCACATAGGCGGGGGCGGCGGCAATCGCCGCGCCGGAGCACACGTGCCCGATCACCACCACGACATGGCTGGCGATCAGGTCGCCGGCGGCGATCACCGCCTGCCTGGGGTCGCAGGCGTCGTCGCGCTCCTCCAGCGAAAGCTTTTCGCCGAGCACGCCGCCGGTCGCGTTGATGTCGGCGGCCGCGACTTCGGCTCCGTTTCTCACCTGCTCGCCCAGCGACTGGAACGCCCCGGTCAGCGGCGCCGCCAGGCCGACGGCAATGTCCGCGTGAGCGGTGCCGGCGAGCGCACAGCCCGCGAAAAGTGCGGCGAGGGGCAGAGAGAGGTTCGGTCGAAGCATGCGTGGTTCCGCGGTGCCCAAGCTTGCGATGCCGGACGGCCGCGCGCAACCGGTCTCGCGTGCGCAAAAGAAAGGGCCCGCCCCGATGGAGGGCGGGCCCGCGTTCAGGCGATCGCCTTGTCGGGCTACTTCAGCTCGACGTAGTTGATGTTGCCCTTGTCGTCCTTCTTCCAGATGTACATCACGTAGTCGATGCGGGTCAGGTCGCCCTTGGCATCGAACGCGGTGTCACCCAGAACGGTCTTCCACGGGCCATCCTTGTGCAGGGTCTCGGCGACCTTCTGCGCGTCGTCGGCGCTGCCGGTCTTGGCGATGCCCTGGGCAATGACCTGGATCGCGGAGTAGCTGTAGAGCGTGTAGGCCTCGGGCTCGTAGCCAGCCTTGCGGAACTCGGCCACGGCGTCCTTGGCTTCCGGCTTGTCGCGCGGCTCGGGAGCGAACGTGTTGAGCACGCCCTCGGCGGCGGGGCCCGCCTCAGCGGCGAACTCCGACGACACGATGCCGTCGCCCGACATGAACTGCGCCTTCAGTCCCGCGTCGGCGGCCAGGCGCACGATGGCGCCGGCTTCGGTGTGCAGGCCACCGAAGTAGACGAGATCGACCTTGGCGTCCTTCATCTTGGAGATCAGCGCCGAGAAATCCTTGTCGCCGACATTGATGCCGTCGTGGATGACTTCGGTGATGCCGCCGGCGTTGACGACCGACTTCGTGGCGTCGGCGAGACCCTGGCCGTACGGAGTCTTGTCGTCGAGGATGGCGACGTTCTTG
>CAYOUO010000135.1:0-2599 GCA_964407155.1 uncultured Hyphomicrobiales bacterium
TACCTTCTGCGACGGATCGGTGGCAAAGCGCACGTCGCGGTTGGTGAGGATGCCGACCAGGCGCCCGCCCGCGCCGACCACCGGGATGCCGGAAATGTTGTAGCGGCGGGTCAAGGCCAGCGCTTCCGCCAGCGTGGCCTCCGGCCCGATCGTGACCGGGTTCACCACCATGCCGGATTCGAACTTTTTCACCTGCCTGACCGCTTCGGCTTGTTCGTCCGGCGTAAGATTGCGATGGATCACGCCGAGCCCGCCGGCCTGCGCCATGGCGATGGCGAGCCGGGCCTCGGTCACCGTATCCATCGCCGCCGAAATGATGGGCAGGTTGAGCGCGATCGACCGCGTCAGCCGCGTCCTGACGTCCGCTTCGCCCGGAAGCACCTCGGAGTAGCCGGGCTGCAGGAGCACATCATCGAAAGCGAGAGCTTCCCGTCCCGAGGACGGTTCGATCAAGGTGGCCATGTCAACCTCTGGATAGCGGTAAAACACCGCCGTTCCAGCCAATACGGGCCGGCAAGGCAGCGGGCGATGTAGAGTTGACGCGGGTCAATAGCACGGAATCCCCGATTCGCAATAACGCCGTAGGAGACCTTGGCGCCCGGGCGTGGTGGGTTAGATTACTCCGCCACTCACTCCCCACCCGATTCCGCCGATGTTGCCTGACCGCATCCTGGTTCCCCTGATCGTCGCCTGCGCGCTGTTCATGGAGAACCTCGACTCGACGGTTATATCGACGGCACTGCCCACGATCGCGCGCGACTTCGGCACCAGTCCCATTCACCTGAAGCTCGCGCTGACCACCTACCTCCTGACCATCGCGGTGTTCCTGCCTGCCTCGGGCTGGCTTGCGGACCGCTTCGGCGCACGGCTCATCTTCCGGTTGGCGATCGTCATCTTCACCACTGGCTCCATCCTCTGCGGCTTTTCGCACTCGATCGGCGCCATCGTCTTCGCCCGAATCGTGCAGGGCATCGGCGGCGCCATGATGGTGCCGGTCGGCCGTCTCGTGATTTTGCGCACCGTCCCCAAGCACGAGATCGTCGGCGCGCTGGCTTGGTTGACCGTCCCGGCGCTGATCGGGCCGGTCATCGGGCCGCCGGTCGGCGGCTTCATCATCACCTACGTCGACTGGCCGTGGATCTTCTGGATCAACATCCCGGTCGGCATTCTGGGGCTGATCCTCGCGACGCTGTTCATTCCCGACGTTCATGGCGAGCAGCGCATCGCTTTCGATCGCGCGGGCTTCGCACTATCCGGCGCCGGCCTCGCGCTGTTCGTCACCGGCTCGACGACGCTGGGGCTCGGGCTCCTGCCCCTCCCGCTGGTCATCGGCTTTCTGGTCACCGGCGGCGCCGCGCTTATCGCTTACGTCTTTCATGCCCGCCGCCGCGCCAATCCCATCCTCGACCTCGACCTCATCACCGTGCCGACCTTCCGCCACAGCCTGATCGGCGCCGTCATCTTCCGCATCGGCATGGGCGCCACGCCCTTCCTGCTGCCGCTGCTGCTACAGCTCGGCTTCGGGATGACGCCCTTCCAGTCCGGCCTCATCACGTTTGCCTCGGCAATCGGCGCCATTGCGATGAAATTCACGGCACCGCCGATCCTGCGGCGGCTCGGCTTCCGCAACGTGCTGATCTGGAACACCGCCATTGCCACCTGCTTCGCGGCGCTGCCTGCGACGTTCACGGCGGCGACCCCTGCCGCACTGATGACCGGCCTGCTGCTCGTCGGCGGCTTCTTCCGTTCGCTGCAGTTCACGTCGATCAACGCGCTGACCTACGCCGATATTCCGCAGGCGCGGATGAGTGGCGCCACCACGCTGACCGCGGTCGGCCAGCAGCTGTCGCTGTCGCTCGGCGTCTCGATCGGCGCGGTGGCGTTGCAGGCGGCGACCCGCTTTTCCGGCGGCACCATCGTGGCGCAGGACTTCGTCTTTCCGTTCCTCGTGGTGGGCGCCATCACGCTGTCGTCGCTCATCCCGTTCAGCCGGCTGGCGCACGACGCCGGCGACGAGATGTCAGGCCGCAAGGCCGCGCCGGTGCCGTTGCAAAGCGCGCCGCGCTAGGCCGAAGCCTGTCCGCGGAATCCCTTGGCGACGAGATAAAGCTCGACCGACTGCGAGCGGCTGGCCGGCGGCTTTGCGTGGTGCACGGCGGTGAACTCCCGCTTCAGCCGCGCCAGCAGCTCGCCCTCGGCGCCGCCCTGGAAAACCTTGGCGACGAAATCGCCGCCGGGCTTCAGCACGGTGGCGGCGAAATCCGCCGCGGCTTCGCAGAGCGCGATCGTCCTCAGATGATCGGTCTGGCGGTGGCCGGTGGTCGGCGCGGCCATATCCGACATCACGAGATCAGCCGGACCGCCGAGAGCCACCGTGATCGCCGCCGGCGCGTCCTCGTCGAGAAAATCCTTCTTCAGCACGATGACGCCCGGCAGCGGCTCCATGTCGAGATAGTCGATGGCGACGACCGGTCGTTCCGGAGTGGCGCCGGTGCGCTCCACCGCGACCTGGCACCAGCCGCCCGGCGCCGCGCCGAGGTCGATGACCCGCCGGCCGGGTGCGAGCAGGTGGTAGCGCTCGTCGAGCTCGACGAGCTTG
>CAYOUO010000136.1:0-4776 GCA_964407155.1 uncultured Hyphomicrobiales bacterium
GTGGCGTTTTATTTCGTCCACGCCAGCACAAGCCGCACCGAGGCGCAGGCGCGCCTCGCGGCGGGAACCACTTCCGGCATCGCCGGCGGCGGGGCCGATGCCGCGAGCTCCGGCCTCCGGCTGTGTAACAAGACCAGCAGCCGCGTCGGTGTGGCCATTGGCTACAAGCAGAACCGGCAATGGATGACGGAAGGCTGGTGGAACGTCGCCAAGGACAGTTGCGAAACGCTGGTGGCGGGTACGCTGGTTTCGCGCTTCTACTACATCTACGCCGTCGACTATGATCGCGGCGGCGTCTGGGGTGGCAAGGCCGTGATGTGCACCCGCGACAAGGAATTCACGATTACCGGCATCGAGGACTGCGTGGCGCGCGGCTTCGAACGCTCCGGTTTCTTCGAGGTCGACACCGGCGACCAGAAGAGCTGGACGGTCCAGCTCACCGAACCCAATCGCACCGCGCCGGCGACAGGAAAGACGGGCTGATGCGCCGCAACCGCAAGGTCAAGATTCTGGCGACGCTCGGACCGGCATCGTCCGACCGGATGACCATCGCCAATCTCTTCCGGGCCGGCGCCGATCTTTTCCGCATCAACATGAGCCATACCGACCACGATATGCTGCGTCGGCTGGTATCGACCATCCGCGACGTCGAGAGCGAGGTGGAACGGCCGATCGGCATTCTCGCCGACCTGCAGGGGCCGAAGCTGCGCATCGGCACCTTTGCCGAACGCTCGATCACGCTGCACCCGGGGCAGTCGTTCACGCTCGACGACGATCCGACGCCGGGCAACGACCAGCGCGTCGAACTGCCTCATCCCGAGATACTCGCGGCGCTGCTGCCCGGTCACCGCCTGCTGCTCGACGACGGCAAGGTGCGCCTGCGCGTCATCGAGGCCACGCCGCATCGCGCGGTGACCATGGTCGAGGTGGGCACCATGCTCTCGAATCGCAAGGGCGTGAGCGTGCCCGACTCCACCATCGACATGCCGGCGCTCACCGAAAAAGACCACGCCGATCTCGTGGCCGCGCTGGCCGCCGAAGTCGACTGGATCGCGCTGTCGTTCATCCAGCGTCCCGAGGACCTCATCGACGTGCGCAAGATCGTGCGCGGGCGGGCCGGCGTGCTTGCCAAGATCGAGAAGCCGCAGGCGGTCGAGCATCTCGGCACCATCATCGAGCAGGCAGACGCCCTCATGGTGGCGCGCGGCGACCTCGGCGTCGAGATGCCGCTCGAGCGCGTGCCCGGCATCCAGAAGCAGATCACGCGGGCCGCGCGCCGCGCCGGCAAGCCGGTGGTGGTCGCCACCCAGATGCTGGAATCGATGATCTCGGCGCCGACGCCGACCCGCGCCGAGGTGTCCGACGTCGCCACCGCCGTGTTCGAAGGCGCCGACGCGGTGATGCTGTCGGCTGAATCGGCGTCGGGCGCCTACCCGGTCGAGGCGGTGACGACGATGGACCGCATCGCGCGCGAGGTGGAGCGCGATCCCTACTACGTGCAGATCCTCCGCGCCCAGCGCACCGATCCCGAAGCCACCGGTGCCGATGCGATTTCAGCCGCGGCGCGCCAGATTGCCGAGACCCTGCATCTCGCCGCGATCTGCTGCTTCACCGCCTCCGGCACCACGGCAATCCGCGCGGCGCGCGAACGGCCGCAGACGCCGGTGATGGCGCTCTCCCCGGTGGTCGCGACCGCGCGGCGGCTGGCGCTGGTGTGGGGGCTGCACTGCATCGTCGGCGAGGAGCCGAAGGATATCGACGGCATGGTCGAGCGCGCGTGCCGGCTGGCCGTGCGCGACGGTTTCGCGGAGCCTGGCGAGCGGATCATCATCACCGCGGGGCTGCCCCTCGGCACGCCGGGCGCGACCAACATGCTCAGAATGTCGCTGGTCGGCGAAAACGGCGCCGCGCCCGGCTAGGCACGATCAGAGCGCGCGGCCTGCAACGCCTTTCTTTCTGAGCTCATCGGCGGCCTTTTCCACCGAATCGAGATGCGGATCGAGCGCCAGCGCCTGCTCGAAAACGGCCAGCGCCTCCTTGTCCTTGCCTATCTCGCGCAGCACCGCGCCCAGCCCCGCGAGAGCATCAAAGTGGCGGGGTTCGAGCCTCAGCACCTGCTCCAGGTCGAACAGGGCGCGACTGTAGTCGTCTCGCAGAAAATAGACGGTCGCGCGAGCGTTCCAGCCCTCGGCATAGTCCGGCTTCAGCGTGAGGATGCGGTCGAGATAGTCGAGCGCCAGCGGATAATTCCGCGCCGTCATCGCTGCTGAAGTCCAGTGCATCATCAGGTCGACGGTCGCGCTGCCCGACTGCAGCCATAGCGTTGCGAGGCTGTTCTCCGCCTGCACCGCCACCGCATCGTCTTTCGTCGTCTTCAACGTCTCGAGCAGCGCGTCGATCTGCTGGGCGCGCGTCAGCGACGTGAAGTTCGGGTCGGCTGTCTGGCGGCCCTCGGGTTGCGGCAGCGGCGGCGCATCGACCGCCGCGTGGGCAAGCGGAAGGGGCCCGCAAAGGAGCGACATGACGAGCGCAAGGGCAAGGCGCATGTGACAAATACTATGGCCTCTCCGGAACCGGGTCAAAGGCGGAGGCCTCACCGGGCGCCGGACACTGATGCATTGAGCGAGATCAGCCGGCCGGCGGACCGGACTATCCGCGGACCAGCTTCAGCCACGCCTCCTCGTCGATGACCTGGACGCCATGCTTCTCGGCATCCTTCAGCTTCGAGCCGGCGCCGGGGCCGGCGACGACGAGATCGGTCTTCTTCGACACCGAGCCGGAGACGTGGGCGCCGAGGCGCTCGGCCATCGCCTTCGCCTCGTCGCGGGTCATCTTTTCGAGCGAGCCGGTGAACACCACCGTCTTGCCGGCGACCGGCGAATCCGCCGCTGCCTTCTCGGCGTCGAGGATCGTGACCTCTTTCACCAGCGCATCGACGACGCCACGGTTGTGCGCCTCGGCGAAGTAGCGGCCTATGGCATCGACCACCGTCTCGCCGATCTGGTCGATGTCGTCCATCTCCTGACGCGCGAGCATGTCGCCTTCGGCGATCTTCAGCGCCGCCGCATGGAAGGCCCGCCACGAGCCGTAGGCCCGGGCGAGTTGGCGAGCCGTGGTCTCGCCGACATGGCGGATGCCAAGCGCATTGATGAACCGCTCGAGCGCGATCTCGCGGCGGGCCTCGATGGCGGCGAAGAGATTGCGCACCGAAACGGTGCCGAAACCTTCGACATCCTTCAGCTTCTTCAGGTTCCCGGAGTCACGGCGATGGAGCGTGAAGATGTCGGCGGGCGCGCGCACCGGCAGGTCTTCGCTGTCGTAGAAATACTCGATCTGCTTTTCGCCGAGGCCCTCGATGTCGAAGGCCGGGCGCGAGACAAAATGGCGGAGGTGCTCCTTGCGCTGGAAGGGACATGCGAACTCGCCGGAGCAGCGGCGCACGATTCCTTCTCCGCCGGTCGCGGTTTCCTCGCGCACCACCGGCGTCTTCAGCGGGCACGGGCAGATGCGGGGGAACTCAAACGGCTTCGCCGTCTTCGGCCGCAGCGAAAGGTCGACCTCGAGCACCTGCGGGATGACGTCGCCGGCGCGCTGGATCGACACGGTGTCGCCGATGCGGATGTCGACCGGCTCGCCTTTGTCGTCCTGGCGCAGAATGGCGCCGCTGCGCCCGAAGCCGCGGATGAAATCCTCATTGTGCAGCGTGGCGTTGACGACGGTGACGCCACCGACGTTGACCGGCTCCAGCCGGGCAACCGGCGTCAGCGCGCCGGTGCGCCCGACCTGGATGGTGATGCCGGTGATCTTCGTCGTGGCACGTTCGGCAGCGAATTTGTGAGCGATGGCCCAGCGGGGACTGGCGCTACGGATGCCGAGGCGCGCCTGCCAGGCGAGCGAGTCCACCTTGTAGACGACGCCGTCGATGTCATAGGGCAGCGCGGCGCGCTGCCGCTCGATGTCGCGATAGACGGCGAGCGCCTCCTCGGCTCCCCGGCAGCGGCGCATCAGCGGATTGATCGGAAAGTGCCAGTCGGCGAAGAGCTCCACCATCCCCATCTGGGTGTCGGCGGGAAGCGCGCTGATCTCGCCCCAGGCGTAGGCGAAAAAGCGCAGCGGGCGCGAGGCGGTAACCGCGGCGTTCTTCTGGCGGAGCGAACCGGCCGCCGTATTGCGCGCGTTGACGTAGAGCTCCTCGCCCGCCGCCGCCTGCGCGCGATTGAGCGCCAGGAAATCCGCCTTGCGGAAATAGATCTCGCCGCGCACCTCAACGACATCGGGCGCGCCCTTGGGCAGCACGTGCGGGATGTCAGCGATGGTCCTGACGTTGGCGGTAACGTCCTCGCCGATGAAGCCATCGCCGCGCGTCACCCCGCGCACCAGTTCGCGCGCCTCGTAGCGCAGCGAAATGGACAGGCCGTCGATCTTGGGCTCGGCGGCGAGATCAACCGGCTCGCTGTCCGCCAGGTTGAGGAAACGCTGCACGCGCTCGACGAAGGCCACGACATCGTCATCGGTGAACGCCTTCTCGAGCGAAAGCATCGGCACCACATGGCGCGCGGTCGCGAACTTCGCCGACGGCGCGCCGCTCACCCGGTCGCTCGGACTGTCGGCGCGCTTCAGGCCGGGGAACGCGGCCTCGATCGAGGCGTTGCGGCGGGCGAGCGCGTCGTATTCCGCATCAGTGACGGTCGGCGCGTCCTCCTCGTAATAGCGCCGGTCGTGTTCGGCGATCTCCGCGGCGAGCCGGGCGAGTTCCGCCGCCGCCTGCGCGCGCGT
>CAYOUO010000137.1:0-5241 GCA_964407155.1 uncultured Hyphomicrobiales bacterium
CACGCGTCCGCGGGCCGTGCGCATGATCGCGCCGGCATGCCCCATAGAGTCGGAATAATGCTCCGGCAGCACTGTCACCGCGTGGCCGGCGCGCTCCAGCGCGATCAGAACGTCCGGGTCGAGCCCGTCCTCGACCGTCACGCCCGGCGCCTCCGTGCCCCACGTGCGGCCGACGCGCCAGCGCGGCGCCGCGACCGCATCGCCCGGCTCCATGCCGAAGCGCGCGATCCGAGTGAACACGGCCGCCTGGAACTGCGGCTGCGCGTCGCCGCCCATCGAGCCGTAGACCATGGTGCGCCCGTCGTTGAAGCGGGCGAGCCCCGGCGTCAGCGTATGGAACGGCTTGCGCCCGGGCATGAGCGGGTTCAGCGCATCGGGATCGAGTGAAAAGCTCGCGCCGCGGTTCTGGAAGAGGACGCCGGTGCGGCGGCTCACGAAGCCGGAGCCGAATTCCCAGTAAAGCGACTGGATAAAGGAGGCCGCGACGCCGTTGCGGTCGATCGCACCCATCCACACCGTGTCGCCGTTCGGGCGCGCCGGTGTCATCGTGCCGGCGCGCCGGCGGTCGATGGTCAGCGTCTCGGCGTCCAGCCAGGCCGGCGTGAGGAATTTGGAGACGTCGTCGGCATACGCCGGATCGGTGACATACCGGTCGCGGACGGCGTTGGCGCGCTTGGCCGCCTCGATCAGGCCGTGCAGGTGCTCGAACGACTCGCCGCGCGTGACCTTCAGCCGGTCGAACAGGCCGAGCAGGATGAGCGACGCCAGCCCCTGTGTCGGCAGCGGCGTGTTGTAGAGCGTGCCGTCGGTGACAGCGAGCCGGAGCGGCTCGCGCAGCCGCGCCGCGTGCCGGCGGAAATCGTCGCGTGTCAGCGGCGCCCGCGCCTCGTCGAGATCGGCGGCGAGTTCGGCCGCAACATCGCCGCGGTAGAAATCGGCGAAGCCGGCGTGCGCGATCTGCCCGAGCGTGTCGGCGAGCCGCTCCTGCCTCAGCATCGCGCCGGCCTCCGGCGCCTTGCCGTCGGAGAGAAACGTCGCCGCGAATCCCGGCACGTCCGCCAGCGCCTCGCGATGCGCGGCCAGCATCGCCGCATGCGAGCCGGTGACCGCGATGCCCTCGCGCGCCCGGCGGATGGCATCGCCGAGGAGTTCGCCGCGCGGCATGCGCCCGCCGAGATCGGCCGCCGCCTCGGCCATGAGCCGCCACGCCGAGACGGCGCCCGGCACCGTGATCGCGGCGTCAACGCCGCGCACTGGCAGCGCGTCGTAGCCCTTGGTCTCGTAACGCGCGATCGTCGCCAGCGAGGCCGCCGCACCGCAGCCGTCGATAGCCAGCGGTGCGCGGCCCGGCGCCGCGATCACCGCGAACGCGTCGCCGCCGATGCCATTCATGTGCGGGTAGACGACGGCGATGGTCGCGGCCATGGCGATCATCGCCTCCACCGCGTTGCCGCCCTCGTCGAGCACTGCCGCGCCGGCCTCGGCCGCAGCACGATGCGGCGCCGTCGCCATCCCCTTCTCGCCCGTTGCCGTCTCGCTCATGCCGCCGTCCCGTTCGCTGCGCGCCGTTCATAACGCAACATCGGGGCCGAAACATCGGCACTTGACATGCAACCGTTAGGTTGCCTATTCTCCGTGCCGTGGACGAGGTGTTCAAGGCACTGGCCGACCCGACCCGGCGCGAGCTGCTCGACAGGCTCCGCGCCGACAACGGCCAGACCCTGTCCGAGCTGTGCACGCGTCTGGCGATGACCCGCCAAGCTGTGACCAAGCACCTTGCGATCCTGGAAGCCGCCAACCTGGTCACCACCGTGCGCCGGGGACGCGAGAAGCTGCACTACCTGAACCCGGTGCCGATCGGGGAGATCTACGACCGCTGGATCGGCAAGTACGAACGCACGCGCATCGCGGCCCTTGCCGACCTGAAACGCGCGCTTGAGGAGAACGACGATGGCTAAGCCCGAGCTTGTTTACGTCAACCGCATCAAGGCGACGCCGGAGCGTGTCTGGCAGGCGATCACCGATCCCGCCTTCACCGCCCGCTACTGGTACGGCACGCGCGTGGAATCCGACTGGAAGGTCGGCTCGCCGATCACCTTCGTGAAGCCGGAAGGCATGGGCGCGCCCGATACCGGGCGCGTGCTGGTGGCGGAGAAGCCACGCAAGCTTGTCTTCTCGTGGCACATCGCGTGGGGCGAGATGGCGAAGGAGCCGGACAGCCGCGTCACCTTCACCATCGAGCCGGACGGCGACGGCGTGAAGCTCACCCTCGTCCACGACGAGTTCATCGAAGGCAGCCAGGCCTACGAGGCGCTGAAGAACGGCTGGAAGGGCATCCTCGCCGGCCTCGTCAAGACCGTGGAGGAAGCCACATGAGCTCGCGGTTCGTTTACGTCACCTACATCCGCACCACACGCGAGAAGCTCTGGGAGGCGCTGACCACGCCGGAGTTCACCCGACGCTATTTCTTCGGCGTGACGATGGACACCGACTGGAAGGCCGGCTCGCCGTGGAAGATGGTCCACGCCGACGGCAGGATCACCGACACTGGCGAGGTGCTGGAGGCGCGGCCGCCGGAACGGCTGGTGCTGAAGTGGCGGAACGAATTCGCGGAGCTGAAGCCGGAAGGCTACACGCAGTGCACGTTCGAGCTTTCGCAGCAGGGCGAGCTTACCCGGCTCGACGTCGTCCACGAGGCCGAGATGGACAACTCGAAGACCATCGCCGCCGTTTCGGGAGGCTGGCCGCGCATCCTGTCCAACCTCAAGACGTTCCTCGAGACGGGCGAGCTCCTCGCCTTCCCGCCGAAGTAGCCCGGCGGGAAGTTCTGCCCGACTGCCAGTCCGGCGGCCTGACGCCAGCGCCCGGAACCGCTATCCTTCCGGCTTCTGACAGGAGAGTTCCGATGAAAAGCGCGCGCAAGCCGGCGAAGAAAAAGGTCGAAACCTTCACCGCCGAGGAACGGGCGGCGATGAAGGAATACGTCGCCGAGAAGAAGGGGCAGCGCAGCGGCAAGGTCGACGGCGAAGCCGAGGTCCGCGCCAAGATCGCGGCGATGAAGCAGCCGGATCGCGGCAAGGCCGAGCGCGTCCACGCCCTCGTCAAGGCCGCCGCGCCGGAGCTTGCCCCCCGCACCTGGTACGGCATGCCCGCCTGGGCGAAGGACGACAAGATCGTGCTCTTCTTCCAGCCCGGCCAGAAGTTCAAGACGCGCTACTCGACCCTCGGCTTCAGCGACAAGGCGAAGCTCGACGAGGGCGAGATGTGGCCGACGAGCTTCGCCCTGCTGGAAATCACCGCCGCCGACGAGGCGAAAATCACCGCGCTGATCAGGAAGGCGGTGGGCTGAGGCGCTCGTCCGCTTTCACCGCAGAAGCGAGGTCTCCGACGCGTGAGAGGCTGCGCGCTTCCCCCGGCGAGAAATTTTCCGTCCCTCCAAATTCGTTCTTGATTCCGCAACTTTTCGGGCATACGTACCGGCTTGCCCAAATTCGCACGTGCCTGTGGTCGCGCAGATGTCCGAGGGCGAACCGCCGGGAAGATCCCGGACGCTTCGAAGGACAGCGGCTTAAAGCAACGACGTAGCGGGCTTTTTTGGTCTCAACCGGCAGTCCAACGCCGGTCGTACTGAAGAGGCACTACTTCTTGCCGGCCGTGCGGAACGGGAATTCCCGCTTCCAAACGAAGGCAGCGACAGACGGACGGCCCCGTCCGACTGACCCGACTGCCAACCGGAAACCCAGCTGGCGATGAGCCGGCAAACCGGTGTTCGAGCACAACGGCGCGATCGTCTCCATCGCGGTCGGCCGTGAGCGAGCGCATCGGCGGTTTCAACCCGTTTGGCTCTGGGAGAATCCCGGCAATGACCGACCGTATCCGCGAATTCCTCCGCGACCGACGCCCGGAAGGGCCCTGCCTCGTCGTCGACACCGAAGTCGTGCGTGAGAACTATCTCGCGTTCGCCCGCGCCATGCCCGACAGCCGTGTCTATTACGCGGTGAAGGCCAACCCGGCGCCGGAAGTTCTCTCGCTGCTCGCGAGCCTCGGCTCGTCGTTCGACTGCGCGAGCGTGCCCGAGATCGACATGGCGCTCGCCGCCGGCGCGACGCCCGACCGCATCTCCTACGGCAACACCATCAAGAAAGAGCGCGACATCGCCGCGGCCTGCGCGCGCGGCATCCGCCTGTTCGCCGTCGATTCGGTCGAGGAGGTCGAGAAGATCGCGCGCGCCGCGCCGGGCGCGAAGGTGTTCTGCCGCATCCTCTGCGCCGGCGACGGCGCCGAGTGGCCGCTGTCGCGGAAGTTCGGCTGCGAGCCGGACGTCGCGCTCGGCGTGCTCGAGCACGCCCATCGTCAGGGCCTCGAGGCCTACGGCATCTCCATCCACGTCGGCTCGCAGCAGCCGAACACCGCCGCATGGGACGGGGCGCTGAAGGCGTCGGCCGAGATCTTTCGCACGCTTTCCGACCGCGGCATCCAGCTCCGCATGGTCAACCTGGGCGGCGGCTTCCCGGCGAAGTACCTGAAGAAGGTGCCGCTCGTGAAGCAGTACGGCCGTGCCATCTCCAATGCGCTCCGCAAGCACTTCGGCAACCGCATTCCCGAGACGATCATCGAGCCTGGCCGCGGCATGGTCGGCGACGCCGGGGTCATCAAGGCCGAGGTCGTGCTCATCTCGAAGAAGTCGGAGGCCGAGGGCGAGCCGCGCTGGGTCTATCTCGACATCGGCAAGTTCGGCGGTCTCGCCGAGACGATGGACGAGGCGATCCGCTACCCGATCCGCACGGTCCACGACCGCGACGCGAAGTCGCCCTGCATCATCGCCGGGCCGACCTGCGATTCGGTCGACGTGCTCTACGAGAAGGCGCCCTACGATCTACCCGTGTCGCTCTCCATCGGTGACGAGGTGCTGATCGAGGGCACCGGCGCCTATACGACGACCTACTCGGCGGTCGCCTTCAACGGCTTCCCCCCGCTGAAGTCGTACGTGATCTAGGGAAGATCACCTCCCCACGTCGTTTCTCCGCTTTCCCCGACCGCGTGCGGCGAAGCCGCATCGCGAGATCGGGGACCCAGCGCAAGACTCCGGCGGCCACGCCGCCGCCGGAATCCCGGATCCCCGCTTTCGCGGGGAAAGCGGACCAGCCTTCGAACTCCGGACAACTGCCATGATCCACTTCGCTGACGAACGCACTGCCGACATTCCTGCCCGCGAGGCCCTGCTCGATCGCGCCATGGGCA
>CAYOUO010000138.1:0-3602 GCA_964407155.1 uncultured Hyphomicrobiales bacterium
CTTCCATGCCGGCAACTTTGCCGACGTCGTGAAGCACGCCGTCCTCGCGCTCCTGATCGAACGCCTGAAGGCGAAGGCTACGGCATTCCGCGTCATCGACACCCACGCCGGCACCGGCATGTACGATCTGACCGCGAACGAGGCCTCGCGCACCGGCGAGTGGCGCGAAGGCATCGGCCGGCTGTGGGGCACGAAAAGGCCGCCGGCGCTCGACGCGCCGCTGGCGCCATACCTCGCGGCAGTCGGCGCCGCCAACGGCGGCGGTGAATCCCACCCCCTCACCCGCTACCCCGGGTCGCCTTGGATCGCGCGCCATCTTTTCCGGAAGCAGGACCGACTGACCGCCGTCGAACTCCATCCGGAGGACGCGCGCGCCTTGGAAATGCTGTTCGCGGGAGACATCCAGGTCCGCACGATTGCCCTCGACGGCTGGCTCGCCCTCGGCGCCTTCGTGCCACCCAAGGAGCGCCGCGGTATCGTGCTGGTCGACCCGCCGTTCGAGGAACGCGACGAGTTTGCCACCATGCTCGATGCCTTTGTTGCCGCCTGGCGCAAATGGCCGACCGGGATCTATGCGCTCTGGTATCCGGTAAAGGATCTCGCGTCCGTCGATCGCCTCCGCATCGCCCTTGCCAAAAGCGGGATCCGCCGCTTGCTGCGGGCCGAGCTCACAGTGCGCGACCGCGACGCCGACGGTACGTTCAACGGCACCGGCCTCGTGATCTGCAATCCGCCCTGGCAATTTGCGGAAACACTGCAGGTCCTGCTCGAAGGCCTGCTTCCCCTGCTCGCTCAGGCGCCGGGAGCCGCCGCGCTTATCGACGAGATCGCCGGGGAGTAACGTTCCTTGAACCGACTCGGCGATACGATAGTTATAAATCCCATGCCGGATGTGCGCGTTTCCCGGCACAACGCTGGAGCTGGAAACCCATGCACCGCACGATCGTCGCCCTTGCCCTGCTTGCCTCGACCGCCCTTCCCGCCGCCGCGATGGACGACATAACGGCGCGCTATCCGCACGGCGGCGGTCCGGCCTGCGACGACGGCAGCGTGCTCGCCCGGGTCACCGAAAAGTTCGGCTATCAGGACGCCCACATCGCCCATCAGGGCCTGTCGATCGCGGGCATCGATCATATCCACGAGTACAACCCGACGCTGGAGCGCGGTCTCGTCACGCGCCGCTACTGCCGGGCCACCGCATGGCTTTCCAACGGCCATAAGACCCAGGTCGCCTACCTGATCGAAGGCCCGGCACTGGCCACCTTCTCGATCGGCTGGCATGTGGAATCCTGCGTCGTCGGCCACGATCCGTGGCGCGTGTACGACGCCGGCTGCCGTTCGCTTCGACCATAACAGCGTCAGAACACCCGACGCATAAGAAAACCCCGCCGCGAGGTGGTTCGCGACGGGGCTTGGTGGTTTTCGATTGACGTCGAGGTCAGGACATTCAGTCGGAAACCGCTTCCCTTAGAACTTCACGCCGACGCCGACCAGGAGGTCGTTCGAGGTGAAGCTCGATCCACCGGTCGGATACCGGCCGAGATCGGTATGCCGATACTCGACCCGGCCCGTGACGTTGTTGGTGAACGCGGTTTCGACGCCGAGGCCTGCAGCCCAGCCGGCATTGGTCGCAGTGGCGCCGTTATAGTCGAGGCCGCCCACTGCCACGCCCGCCGTGCCATAAGCCAGGGTGCGATCCCAGGCATAGCCGACGCGACCGCGGAAGCTGCCATCCCAGGGATTCTTCAGCGTGTTGCCACTGCCGTCCCTGCCCGATTTGCTGGTGGCGTTGAGATCGCCTTCGACGCCGACCACCAGATGCTGATTGGTCTGGACGTTGTAGCCGAGATAGCCACCGCCGATCCAACCCTGGCTGGAAACGGTGCCACTGCTCCAGCCATAGCCGCCTTCGAGACCGGCGTAGGGGCCCGACCACGACCATGCCGCGGGGGCATAGGTCTGCGGAGGCGCGGCATACGACGGCTGTGAGAGATCGGCCGCAAACGCCGAACCGGCACCGGCCGCCACCAGGGTGAGCAGGCTTGCTGCCATGCCTGCTGCAAGAGTACGGATACGCAACATCATTCTTCTCCTCGTCGAGCCGTTCGACCGAACCAGGCTTCGCTCAGAACGAAATGCGTTCGGTTTCTTCGGCTGTATGTGCGGGAGCAATACGGCGTAAGCGTTAACAAAATGCGGCCTTGTGCGGGCATTTCGAAGCTGGATTATGGCGGCGCAGCAGGGTTTGCCGCGGGTATTAACGCATTGATATGCTTAATCTATGAGGTCCGGAGTCGGGCCGCGGCTGGTGCACCGTTTCGGGACTCTCCTCGCGTTCATCATTAAACAGGGTTACCCATTGCTTAACACCACGTCCCCTGCCCCGACCGCTCTGATTACCGGCGCCGCCCGGCGCATCGGGCGTGCCATTGCCGAAGACCTGGCGCGCCACGGCTGGCGCGTGGTCATTCACCACAACAACTCACATGCCGAGGCCACCGATCTTGCAGCGTCGATCACGCGGACCGGAGGTTTCGCCACCGTCGTATCTGCGGACCTGGCCGATCCCGAAGCGCCCGCTCGAGCAGTTGCCACGGCATGCGCCGTCGCGGGCCCGCTCAGCCTCCTCGTCAACAATGCGTCGACGTTCGAGCGCGACGTCGTCGGCACGCTCGACCGCGCGCTGTGGGACCGGCAGTTTGCGGTCAATCTTGCGGCGCCGGTCTTCCTTGCCGAGGCGTTTGCCGCACAGCTGCCCGCCGGCGCCGAGGGCAACGTGGTCAACATTCTCGACCAGCGTATCTGGCGGCCGCGCCCGACGTACGTCTCCTATCAGCTGACCAAGAACGCCTTGTTCACCGCCACCGAGACGCTCGCCCAGGCACTGGCGCCCCGCGTCCGCGTCAACGGCATCGCGCCGGGCCCGGTGCTGCCCAATCCGGGTCAAAGCGCCGAGCGCTTCGCCACCCACGTGAAGGCGACGCCGCTTGGCCGCGCGCCCGACCTTGCCGACTTCGGCCGCACCGTCCGCTACTTCGTCGAAAACCGGTCGGTCACGGGCACCGTGATCGCGCTCGACAGCGGTCAGCATCTCGTCTCGCAGGCTCTTGCAAATCGGCCGCGCGAAGAGAATTAAGAGACCGTGGCGGAAGACAACAACGACCCCACTGCGCTGCCCGCTGGTCCCGTGCCGGCCAGGACCGGCCCCGAGGTGATCGCGGACATCGTCAAGCGGCTGCCGAACGGTCCCGGCGTCTATCGCATGATCGATGCGAAGGGCGCCGTGCTTTACGTTGGCAAGGCGCGCAGTCTGAAGAAGCGCGTCTCCAGCTACACGCGTACGGCCCACACCAACCTGGTCTCGCGCGCGGTGCAGCTGACGGCGGCGATGGAATTCGTCTCGACGCGCACGGAGACCGAGGCGCTGCTGCTCGAGGCCAACCTGATCAAGCGCCTGCGGCCCCGCTACAACGTTCTGCTGCGCGACGACAAGTCGTTCCCCTACATCCTGATCAGCACCGACCACGAGGCGCCGGCGCTCGCCAAGCACCGCGGCGCACGCACGCGCAAGGGCGAATACTTCGGCCCCTTCGCCTCGGCCG
>CAYOUO010000139.1:0-8198 GCA_964407155.1 uncultured Hyphomicrobiales bacterium
ACGATCGCGATCGTCACCCACAACATGCAGCAGGCCGCGCGCGTTTCCGACTACACCGCGTTCATGTATCTCGGCAGCCTGATCGAGTTCGACGATACCGACAAGATCTTCACCGCGCCCACCGACCGGCGGACGCAGGACTACATTACCGGCCGCTTCGGCTAACCCGGAAAGAGACCGCGATGCAGGAACATATCGTTTCATCGTTCGACGAGGACCTGAATTCTCTGGCGCAGAAGCTCGCCGAGATGGGCGGCCTGGCGGAGCAGAACGTCGCCGATTCCGTGTCGGCGCTGGTCAACCGCGACGTCGAGAAGGCGCAGCGCGTCATCTCCACCGACGACCGCATCGACAAGCTGCAGCGCGACCTCGAGGACAGCGCGGTGCTGACCATCGCGCGCCGGCAGCCGATGGCGCGCGACCTGCGCGAGATCGTGGCGGCGATCCACATCGCCAACGACCTCGAACGGGTGGGCGACCTCGCCAAGAATACCGCCAAGCGCGTGATCGCGATCGAATCCAATTTCGGCTCGCAGCGTCTGGTGGCGGGCGTCGAGCATATGGCGGAGCTGTGCCTGACCCAGCTCAAGGATGTGCTCGACGCGCTGGCAAGCCGCGATCTCGCCGCGGCGCGCGCCGTGTGGGAGCGCGATAATGAAATCGATGCGATGTACACCTCGCTGTTCCGCGAGCTCCTCACCTACATGATGGAGGATCCGCGCAACATCACGTTCTGCACGCATCTGCTGTTCTGCGCCAAGAACATCGAGCGCATCGGCGACCACGCGACCAACATCGCGGAAAATCTGCACTACCTGATCACGGGCCGCACCCTGACCGAGGCGCGGCCGAAGCAGGACGACACCAGCACGACCACGGTGCCGTTCAAGGAAACCTGACAGGCGAGCCCAGCCCATGACCCCGAGAGTCATGATTGTCGAGGACGAAGAGCCGCTGGCCCTGATGCTTCGCTACAATCTCGAGGCGGAAGGATACGCCGTCGATACGGTCGAGCGCGGCGACGATGCCGAAACCCGCCTGCGCGAGAATATTCCCGACCTGCTCCTCCTCGACTGGATGCTGCCGGGCATTTCCGGCATCGAGCTCTGCCGGCGGCTGAGAACGCGGGACAGCACGCGCTCGCTGCCGATCATCATGCTGACGGCGCGCGGCGAAGAGACCGAGCGCGTGCGCGGTCTGGCAACCGGCGCCGACGACTATGTGGTGAAGCCGTTCTCGCTGCCGGAACTGATGGCGCGCGTGCGCGCGATCCTGCGCCGGTCCAAGCCAGAGCTGATCGCGACGGTGCTGAGGGCGGGCGACATCGAGCTCGATCGCGAGACGCACCGCATCCGCCGCTCCGGACGCGAGTTGCACCTCGGTCCGACCGAGTTCCGCCTGCTCGAATTTTTCATGCAGAGCCCGGGCCGTGTGTTCTCCCGCTCGCAACTGCTCGACGCCGTGTGGGGACGCGATGTGTTCGTGGACGAGCGGACCGTCGACGTCCACGTCGGGCGGCTCCGCCGTGCGCACGGCCGCGCGCGCGATCCCATCCGCACCGTGCGCGGCTCCGGCTATTCCTTCGACGAAAGCTTTGTCGCGGCCTGACGGCGACCGGTACGCGCTGCCGGCGCCGGGCGCCGGTGGCGAGGCTAGTACGCCTCGCTGCGGCGGTCACGCCGGCGATCGACCGGCTGGTAGGCGAGCCGGCTGTGATATTCGCAGTACGGCAGGCTGTTCCAGTTCTTGTGGCCGCAGAACTTGAAGCCGTCGTCGCCCGGCTCGCCCAGCGGCCATTTGCACGTCTGCTCGTTGAGCTCGAGCAGGGACACGTTGAGCGGGATGGGGACGACCACGTCCTCGATCGGCACCGGCGCCGGTAGCCGCCGCGGGGCCGGCGCGGTGTGCGGGGCGAGCGCGGTGTTGCCGGCAACGTAATGCCGGGGCGAGGCACGGTGCGGGGAAAGCGGGCGCACCTTTCGCGGCCGCGGGGTGGAGGAGACGGGCTTGGCCCGCCCCGACAGCGAAAGGCGATGTACCTTGCCGATAACGGCGTTGCGAGTAACGCCACCCAGCTGGTTAGCAATCTGGCTGGCGCTTAAACCCTCGCTCCAGAGCTTTTTAAGCAACTCGACGCGTTCATCGGTCCAATTCATCTTGCCGCATCCTGTTGCTACGCGGCAGGAAAACCGAATCCGCTCCCGATCGCCGTCCGCTCCTCAGGACGCCGCTACACAATACTAGGGAACGCTAGGGATTCCGCCGCACCAAAACTATGCGCGGAAGCTACACGAGTGACTGACTCACTGACAAGAGTCGCCGGGACACACCCCGGAAATTCGATCCGTTTTCCCCAGATCGCGGTTCGGGCCGGGGAAACCGGCGCCGGCGTTGCGATGTCCAGCGAGGCGGACAGGGCTGTTTTGAGCCCGCGTGCTCCCGTTTGTTGACAATCAGCAATCGCCGCAGAATATAAACGGCACATCGGGTGCTGCCCCAGGTCCAGTCGTGGGGCGGCACCTTTTTCCTTTGGGGATACCGCAACATGAGCCCGACACCGTCGCCGCTCTACGATACGTTTGCCCGTGCGCCGGTGGCCTTCGTGCGCGGCGAGGGCGTGTGGCTCGAGGCGACCGACGGCCGCCGCTACATGGATCTCGCCGGCGGCATCGCGGTGAGTTCGCTCGGCCATGCCCATCCGGCGATGGTCAAGGCGCTGACCGAGCAGGCCGGCAAGCTGTGGCACGTCTCCAATCTCTTCCGCATCCCCGAGCAGGAAGCGCTGGCCGAGCGCCTCGACGATCTCACGTTTGCCGACAAGGTGTTCTTCGGAAACTCGGGCACCGAAGCGATCGAGTGCGCGATCAAGACCGTGCGTCGCTACCATTATGTGAGCGGGCATCCGGAGAAGGTGCGGATCATCACGTTTGCGGGCGCCTTCCACGGGCGCACGCTCGCGGCGCTGGCCGCGACCGGCAACCCGAAATACATGGAAGGGCTCGGCCCGCTGCCCGAAGGCTTCGACCAGGTGCCGCTCGGCGACCTCAAGGCGGTGGAAGCCGCCATCCGTCCCGAGACCGCCGCGATCATGATCGAGCCGCTGCAGGGCGAGGGCGGCATCCGGCTGGTGCCGGGCCAGTTCCTGCGCGATCTCAAGGCGCTGTGCGACAAGCACGGCCTGCTGCTGGTGTTCGACGAGGTCCAGTGCGGCATGGGCCGGACGGGCAAGCTGTTCGCTTACGAGTGGTCGGGCGTGACCCCGGACGTGATGGCAGTGGCAAAGGGGCTTGGCGGCGGCTTTCCCGTTGGCGCGTGCCTGGCAACCGCCGAAGCCGCCAAGGGCATGACGCTCGGCATTCACGGCACGACCTTCGGCGGCAACCCGCTGGCGATGGTGGTCGCGAAAGCCGCGGTCGACATCATCAGCCGCGAGGATTTCCTCGAGCACGTACGTACCGCCGGCCTTTACCTCAAGCAGCGCCTGGCGTCGGTGGTCGACGCCCATCCCGATGTGGTCGCCGAGGTGCGTGGCGAGGGACTGCTCGCCGGCGTCCGCTGCATCGTTCCGAACGGCGATGTGGTGACCGCGCTCCGCAACAACGGCGTGCTGTCTGCGGCGGCCGGCGACAACGTCGTGCGCCTCCTGCCGCCGCTCACCATCACGGAACGCGAGATCGATGAAGCGGTGACGCGCATCGATGCCGCGTTGGCGGACATCTCGCGCGCGGCAAAGCCTGCGGCGAAAGCCGGCTAGGATCGGTCATGGTTCGCCATTTCCTCGACCTCGCCGATCTGGAGCCGGCGACCCTGCGCGCCATCATCGACGACGCCAAACGGCTGAAGAAAGAGCGCGGCACGCCGGCCGCGACGCGGCCGCTCGCCGGCAAGACGCTGGCCATGATCTTCGACAAGCCCTCGACGCGCACCCGCGTGTCGTTCGAGGTCGGCATGCGCGATCTCGGCGGCGAGACGGTCGTGCTCACCGGCGCCGAAATGCAACTCGGCCGCGGCGAAACGATCGCCGATACTGGCAAGGTGCTGTCGCGTTACGTCGACGCGATCATGATCCGTGCGCTCGATCACGCGATGGTCAGGGAACTGGCCGCGAACGCGACGGTCCCCGTCATCAACGGGCTGACGCGCCTGTCGCATCCCTGCCAGATCGTAGCCGACATCGAGACGTTCGAGGAGCATACCGGTCCTATCGGCGGACGCACCGTCGCGTGGGTCGGCGACGGCAACAACGTGCTCGCCTCCTGGGTCCACGCCGCGGCCAAACTCGGCTTCCGGCTGAACGTCGCGACGCCGCCGGAGCTCGCGCCGGCGAAGGCGGTGCTCGACTGGGCGAAGGCGAGCGGCGGCGACATCCGTTTCGGCGCGGACCCGCAGGCGGCGGCGAAGGACGCCGACTGCGTCGTCACCGACACGTTCGTGTCGATGGGCGACACGGAGGCCGAGCGCCGCCACCGGCTGCTCGCGCCGTATCAGGTGAACGCCGCGCTCTTGCGAAACGCCAGGGCCGACGCCATCTTCATGCACTGTCTGCCGGCTCATCGTGGCGAGGAAGTTACCGCCGAGGTCATCGACGGGCCGCAATCTGTTGTTTTCGACGAGGCCGAGAACCGCCTGCACGCGCAGAAGGCGGTGCTTCTGTGGTGCCTCGGGAGTTCCTGAGCAATGACGGCAGCCTTCGAGAGCGTGAACGATCCGCTGGCCCCGGCGGGTGACGACAGCGTTCGGCCGTTCGTGGTCGAGGCGCTGGACGTGCGCGGCCGGGCGATCCAGATGGGTCCCGCGCTCGACGCCATCATCGCCCGTCACGACTATCCGCCGCCGGTCTCGCGCCTGCTCGCCGAGGCGATCGTGCTCGCCGTCCTGCTAGGCTCCTCGCTGAAGATCGACGGGCGCTTCACGCTGCAGACCGAGACCAACGGGCCGGTCGACATGCTGGTGGTCGACTATCGCAGTGGCGGCGCGATCCGCGCCTATGCGCGGTTCGATGCGGAGAAAGTCACGGCGGCGGAAGCCGACGGCGCAACCGCGCCCGGCGATCTCCTCGGTCACGGCACGCTGGCCATGACTGTCGATCAGGGCAGCCACACCAGCCGCTATCAAGGCGTCGTTCCGCTCGACGGCGAAAGCCTCGAGGAGGTGGCGCACACCTATTTCCGGCAGTCGGAGCAGATTCCGACCCATGTCCGGCTTGCCGTTGGCGAGATGCAGACGCGGCATGGCGGCGCATTGCGCCATTCGTGGCGAGCCGGCGGGCTGATCGTGCAATTTCTGCCGGAGTCGGAAGAGCGCATGCGGCAGCCGGACCTTCCCGGCGGCGATGCGCCCGAAGGCGCCGCAGAGACGTCGGACGATATCGAGGAAGACGACGCGTGGGTCGAGGCGCGGTCGCTGGCTGCGACCGTGGGCGACGACGAACTGACCGATCCCGCGGTGCCGGTCGAGACGCTGCTTTACCGCCTGTTCCACGAACGCGGAGTCCGCGTGTTCAATGCGGCTCCCGTGCGCGACCAGTGCTCGTGTTCGCGCGAGAAGGTCGCCGGCGTGCTGGCCACGTTTTCGGCGGAAGAGATCAGGGAGAGCACCGAGCACGGTGAAATCTCGGTGACCTGCGAGTTCTGCGGCACCCGCTACGGCTTTGATCCACGCGTTTTCAGCGAGCCCGTCACCAGCGACGGCGGAGAATAGCGGCTTGGCGCCGCGACGTGTCTCGCGCGGGCGCGTTCCGATCGATCCTGTGGCTTTCGTTAGCGACAACACGCGGCTGCTGCCCGTGCGTGGATTGCCCGCGATCTCGCTTTATTCCGCGCACGAGGCCACCGGTCTCTGGCGTCTGGCCGCGGACGATGCCGCCGATGCGCCGCCGCCGTACTGGGCTTTCCCATGGGCCGGCGGCATGGCGCTGGCGCACTACCTGCTCGAGCATGTCGCGGTGGTGGCGGGACGGCGCGTGCTCGACCTTGGCGCCGGCTCGGGGCTGGTTGCGATCGCGGCGATGAAGGCCGGCGCGGCCGAGGTTGCCGCGGCCGAGATCGACCCGTTCGGTGTGGCCGCGATCGGCCTCAATGCGGCGGCGAATGGCGTGACCGTTCGCGTCATCGCCGATGATGTGACCGGTGGCGCGGCGCCGGCTGTCGATGTCGTGACGGTCGGCGATCTTTTCTACGAGCAGGCGCTCGCCGGCCGCGTGATCGGTTTTCTCGACCGCTGTGCCGCGAGCGGAGCCACGGTGCTCATCGGCGATCCGGGGCGCGCCTATCTGCCGCAGGCGCGGCTGAAGCGGATCGCCGAATACCGGACACCGGACGTCGGCGAGGTCGAAGACGCCACGATGAAGACGAGCGGCGTGTTCGTGCTCGCGACACCCGTCACGAAGGCAGCCGTCCGTCCTGAAGCAGGCGCAGCATCGTGATCGCCCAGGAAAACATGCGCGGGTAGGGCGGCCGCGCATTCACGGGATCGGCCATGGAGAAGGCGAGCCAGGCGCGATAGAACCTCAGCGACGGCACGATCGCCTCGCCATGACGCTCCACGATCAGGTCCCGCACGAAGCGCGCGTCCTGCGCGGTGGTTTCGGCGATGAACTCCAGCGTCTGATACGCGACAGCAAGGTCGAGCACCGGATCGCCGACCAGCGTGTAGATGCCGAAATCGACGAGGGCGGTGACCTCGAGGTCGGGCCCCACCAGCACGTTCCCCGGAAAATAATCGCCGTGCACCAGCGATTTCGCCGGATGCGCCGGCACGTCGGCGAGCATATCCGCAGCACGTTCGGCCAGGCGGTACGGATCGCCGACTTCGTGCGCGATAGTGAGACGGTTGTGGGAAACGAAGCGGGACAGCGTTTCGCGCAAAAAGCCATGCCAATCGTCAGCGGTGACCGGACGGCGGGCGAGGACATGACCATAGGGAAGGTGGTCGAAGCGCACCCCGGCCATCGCCTCGCAGGCCGCGATGTAAGCACGCAGAACCTGGTCGCGGCGGTCGTCGCTGACGCGGCGGAGACGCTCGAGCAGCGAGCCGCCGGGGAGGCGTTGCTCGACGCGCCAGACGCCTTTCGGACCGAGTTCGACGATTTGCGGAGTCGCGAAAGGAAGATGGCCGGCGATGCCGTCGAGGAAGGCTTTGAGGCGCCGCGGATCGGGACTGTGGCCGGCGCGCCCACGGGCGAGCCTCAGCACGAGATCGCCAGAGAGCGCGTAGACGCGCGACTCAAGACCTTCGCCGATCAGCGCGTGCTCGTCGATCCCGAAGCTCGCGAGCAGGTGCGCGCGCTCGGCCGGCGTCATCAGTTCATCGTGCGCTGCGCGTCGGGGAGGTCGAGCGAGAAGGCAGGGATCGCGATCGAGAACAGTTCGCCGCGCTCGTTCTGCATCTGGTAGCTGCCGACCATGATGCCCGACGGCGTGGTGAGCGGACAGCCGCTGGTATAGGCGAACGTCTCACCCGGGCGAAGCACCGGCTGCTTGCCGACCACGCCGGCGCCGCGCACTTCCTCGGTGCGGCCGTTGGCGTCGGTGATCTGCCAGAAGCGCGAGCGCAGGCGCACGATCTCCTTGCCGAGATTGGCGATCTCGACGCGGTAGGCCCAGAAGTAATGGCCTTCGTCCGGCGACGACTCGGTCTCGACGAAACTCGGCTCGACGGTGACCTGAATGGCGCGGGTCGTCTCTCGATACATGCGGCAAACAGATATGACCGCGCCCGTGAGGCGTCAATCGTCGCCCGCCGCCGCGCGCCGGATCAGCGCAACGTGTCGAGCGCGGCGCCGATATCCTCCGCCAGGTCGTCGGGATCTTCGAGGCCGACCGACAGGCGCAGCATGCCCTGCGTGATGCCGAGCTCCTGCCGCGCCTCTTCGGCGAGTCGCTGGTGCGTGGTCGTCGAGGGATGCGTGATCAGGCTCTTGGCGTCGCCAAGGTTGTTCGAGATGCGCACGATCTGCAGGGCATTGGAGAAGCGGAAGGCGCCCGCCTGGCCGCCCTCGACCTCGAGCGCGATCATGGTGCCGCCGCCCCTCATCTGGCGCAGGGCGATCTCGTGGTGCGGGTGGTCGGCGCGGCCGGGATAGAGCACACGCGTCACCTTGGGATGGTCGGCGATGAGATCGGCGAGCCGCGCGGCCGTCGACGCCTGGCGGGCGACGCGCACCTCCAGCGTCTCCAGCCCCTTGAGCAGCACCCAGG
>CAYOUO010000140.1:0-2851 GCA_964407155.1 uncultured Hyphomicrobiales bacterium
GCCGGATTCCGTCGCGCCGTAGTCGATGGCGCCCATCGTCTGCTGGCGCAGGTTCGCCACCGCCACCGGCAGCGTCTGCTTGGTGGGGTCGGTCAGCATGATCAGCGGCGCCAGGAACTCGTTCCACGCGGCGAGGAAGGCGAACAGGCCGACGGTGATCAGCCCCGGCCGCACCGCTGGCGCCATGATGCGGAGCAAAACGCCGACGCTGCCGCAGCCGTCGATCAGCGCGGACTCTTCCAGCTCGCGCGGAATGGCCTCGAAGGAGATGCGCATCATGTACGTCGCGAACGGCAACTGGAACACGGCGACGATGAGGGCGACGCCGAGCACCGTGTTGCTCAGCCCGAGCTTGGTCAGCATCACGTAGAGCGGGATAAGCAGCGACGCCGACGGCACCATCAGGATCGACAGCGTGAGCAGGAAAAGCGCGTCGCGGCCCCAGAAACGGAAGCGGGCGAAGGCGTAGCCGCTCAGGGTCGAGGCGACCAGCGTGATCGCGACGGTAAGCAGCGACAGCCAGAGCGTGTTCAGGGCGACCATCGGCAGGCCGGGGCCGAAATTATAGAGCGAGACGTAGTTGCCGAAGCCGTAGCCGATGCGCTGCGCGGTCGAGGCCTGCGGGCTGATCGAGGCGAGCACGCTCCAGGCGAGGGGGAACAGGAAGATGATGCCCAGCCCGCCGGTGAGCACATAGTAGGAAGTGCGGCCGAAGGCGTTGGTCTGGATGCCGGTCATCGCATCAATCCCGATCGGCGCCGCGCAGGAAGCGCAGTTGCAGCGTGTTGATGACGACAAGCACGACCAGCACCATGATCGACAGCGCGGCGGCGGTGCCGAGGTTCTGGCGCTGGAACGCCTCGCGGTAGATCACCTGCACGAGGGTGACGGTGGAATTGTGCGGCGCCCCCTTGGTGAGGATGAAGAACTGGTCGAAGGCGAGCAGCGAGCCGGTGACGCAGAGGATCGTCGCCAGCGACAGCGACGGGCGCAGCAGCGGCAGCGTCACCAGGCGGAACGCCTGACGTCCGGTAGCGCCGTCGAGTGCGGCGGCCTCGAACAGGTCGTCCGGGATTCCCTGCAGGCCGACGAGCAGGATCAGCATGTAGAAGCCGGCGTACTTCCAGACGACGAGGAAGGTGGTCGAGAGGAGGGCGTTCAGCGGCGTGCCGAGGAACTGGATCGCGCCATGCGCCATGCCCATCGCTTCCAGCGTCGGGCCGATCGGCCCGATCTCGGGCGAGACGAAGCCATAGGCGAGCAGCGAGGCCGTGGCGAGACCGAGCGAGACGGGGAGCAGGAAGACGGTGCGGAGCAGGCCCGACCAGCGGCTCTGCGTCTGCACGAGGAGAGCGAGGCCGAGGCCGAAACCGAGCAGGAGGACGGTGACCAGCACGGTGTATTCGAGCGTGAAGATCACCGACGGCCAGAAAAGCTGGTTCTTCCAGATCGAGACGAAATTCTTCGGGAAGTTGAAGCCGGCGGCGCCGGTGAGAAGCGCCCAACTGCTCAGCGACATCCGCGCCACGAGCAGGAGAGGGGTGATGAACAGCACCACGACCAGCACCAGTGCGGGGATGGTGTAGGCGAAGCCGGTGATCTGACGGCGCAGCACGACGCTACCATACCAGCGAATGGCGCTGATTCCGTGCGTGTCGGGCGTTGTCGAGATGCTGGCCATCAGGGCTCGCGCTTGGCGGTCGACACGGCTCCCATGGTTGGCGGGAGCCGTGTCACGTTATCCGGCCGGACTACGGGTTGAGCGACTGGTTCATCGCATCGTTGTCGGCATCCAGCTTGCTGGCGTCGCCGAACACCACGTCCTGCATCAGCGCGACCCACGGCCCTTGCGGATCGTTGAAGGTGGCGCCGAAGTTCTTGGAGAGCGGCGTCTGGCCCTTGGCGGCGATCGAGTTGAACAGCACGAGGCGCGGGTCCTTGGCGCTGTACTGGTTGTTGGCCAGATCCGACCGGGTCAGCACGTTGCCGTTCTTGGCGACGATGCCGACCTGAGCGTCCTCGCTTTGCAGCCAGGAGATGAAGTTCCAGGCGGCATCGGCCTTCTTGCTGTCGCGCGAGATGCCGATGTCGTCGCCGCCGATGAAGGTCGACTGGCCGCCCTTGATGCCGGCGATCGGCGTGACGCCGATGTCGGCGTCGGCGAGCGCATCGCTGGTCAGGCCGACGAGGGTGGCCGGCATCGGCATGACGCCGATGATCCCCTTGGTGAAGTACGAGGTCCAGGTCGCGCCAGTCTCGTTCTTGGTGTCGGGCATCAGGGCGGTGCCGTCGGCCGCCATGTCGTGGAAGGTCTTGAAGATCTGCTTCCACTCGTCGCTGTTGGCCAGCGACTGCGTGCCGTCCGCATTCAGGATCTGCTCGCCGTCCGCCCAGGCAATCGGAAACCAGGTGAACACCTCGCAGCCGCCGCAGTTGCCGCCCCAGAAGGTGCCGGAGACGCCGTTGCCGAGCTTGGCTACGGCGCGTGCGTCGGCCGCGAACTCGCCAAGGGTCGTCGGTCCCTTCTCAGGATCGAGACCGGCGGCCTTGAACAGCTTCTTGTTCCACATCCACACCGAAAGGTCGGCGACGAAGGGCATGCCGTACTTCTTGCCCTCCCAGGTCGCGACGTTGATGCCCGCCTGCGCGACCTTGTCGATGTCGGGCATGCCGTTGACGCGGTCGGTGATGTCCTGGAACAGTCCCGCGGACGTCCAGTTCGGCATGAACACCACGTCGGCCGAGAACAGGTCCGGCAGGCTGTTGGCGGCGGCCGCGGCGCCGATCTTGGTCTGGTAGTCGTCGGTGACGACGTAGGTGGCCGTGACCTGGTTCTTGTGGGTGGCGTTAT
>CAYOUO010000141.1:0-2832 GCA_964407155.1 uncultured Hyphomicrobiales bacterium
CCTTGTCTTCTTCCGAAAGCTTGCCGGCGATGCCGAATTTGTCGAGCAGCTGGTCGAGCGCCATGCGGTGCAGCGCGTCGAGGTTGGTCCACGGCAGGTCGCCGGTCCGCACCTTGTTCATCGACGGCGCGTAGAGCCCGCGCCATTGGTCGGCGAATTCCTGCCAGTCCACGCCGGAAATGCCGTTCTTCCGGCCGAGCGTCTCGCCGTCGGCGGTGACCGCCCCGCGCCAATCGACCACCGTGCCGAACACGTCATGCACCAGCGCCTTGATCTCGCTCATCCGCGGCTCTCCTTGCTCGCTATCGTCGCAGCATCGGGCGCGGCCGGCACGCTGTAAAGCAAGCAATCGACCATCGGTCGATCGCCAACCCCACCCGTTGGTGCCGGCGTGCTATCGTCTCGGCTGCCGCTGGCAAGCCTGGATGAACCATGCCGAACCCCGAACATTGGCTGCGGCACAGCCGAATGTCAGACCTGGGCGCCTATATCGATGCGGTTGGCGCGTTGCCCGCCGACATCCGGGGCCTCGCCGGGATCGTCCAAGGCATCCTGGTGCACGAGGCGTGGCTCGGCGCCTACGATTTGGACGAGCGTGACTATCGCAATGTTGCGCGGGCGACGCTGCCTGCTGCGGAACGGTTGAGCCGCGTATTCGAGCGTGATTCACGGCCTCTGCAATGCCGGCGGCGGCCGGATCGGCGCGAGGTCACAACCTGCCAGGATTTCGCGCTGCTGTTGTGCGCTTTTTTTCGCAGCAAGCAAATCCCGTCGCGGGTGCGCTGCGGGTTCGCGGCCTACTTCGGGAAGCCCTGGGAAGATCACTGGGTTTGCGAGTATTGGGACCGACAGGGGCGGCAATGGCGTTTGTGCGACCCACAACTGGATGACGTGCTGAGGGAACGGTGCGTGATCGGGTTTGACCCGATCGCTGTTCCCTGTAATGCCTTTATGCTTGCCGGCCAAGCCTGGCTGGCATGTCGCGATGCCAAAGCCGATCCCGGCGATTTTGGCCACGGCGACGTGACGGGCGCGTGGTTCGTGAAAATCAATGTGGTCCGCGACCACTACGCGGTGAACAACCGGGAAACCTCGGCGTGGGATAGCTGGCGCGCGGCGCCCTCGTCCCGGCGTGTCGTGAGCGAGCGCGAGACAGTGCTTCTCGATGATTTAGCCGCCCGTCCCGATCAGGAGCTTATCGACATCACGCCCGATTGGCGCGAAGGCGCGTGAGATCGCCACATGGCGCATCCGCGCTCGCAAATACGGCCTGCGGCGTTTACAATTGCCGACTCGACCATCCAGCAACAGAACCGCCATGCCCGAAGAATTCTATCGCATCAAGCGCCTGCCCCCCTACGTCTTCGCGGAAGTCAACGCGCTGAAGGCGGCGGGGCGAGCCGCCGGGCGTGATGTGATCGATCTCGGCATGGGCAACCCCGACGGCGCCACGCCGCCGCATATCGTCCAGAAGCTGATCGAGGCGGTACAGAACCCCAAGACGCATGGGTACTCCGCCTCGAAAGGCATCCCCGGCCTGCGCCGCGCCTATGCCGGCTATTACGCGCGGCGCTTCAATGTCGAGCTCGATCCCGAGCGCGAAGTGGTGGTCACGCTCGGCTCGAAGGAGGGCTTCGCCAATCTCGCCCAGGCGATCACGACGCCGGGCGATACGGTGATCGTGCCGAACCCGAGCTACCCGATCCATTCCTTCGGCTTCATCATGGCCGGCGCCGCGGTGCGGCATGTGCCGATCGGACCAGGCGTCGACTTCCTCGACGAGCTGAAAAAGGCCGTGCGCCACTCGATCCCGGCGCCGCTGGCGATCGTGCTCAACTTCCCGGCCAACCCGACGGCGATGACCGTCGACCTCGATTTCTATGGCGAGATCGTCGATTTCTGTCGTCACCACAACATTATCGTGCTGTCCGATCTCGCCTATGCCGAGATTTATTTTGACGGCAAGCCGCCGCCCTCGATCCTCGAAATTCCCGGCGCGCGCGACATCGCGGTCGAATTCACCTCGCTCAGCAAGACCTATTCGATGGCCGGTTGGCGGATCGGCTTTGCGGTCGGCAATGCCCGGCTGATCGCCGCCCTCTCCCGGGTCAAGTCCTATCTCGATTACGGCGCCTTCACCCCCATTCAGGTGGCCGCGACCGCGGCGCTGAACGGGCCGCAGGAATGTATCGCCGAGACCCGGGCGCGCTACCAGGCGCGGCGCGACGTGATCATCGACGGGCTGCGTCAGGCCGGATGGGAGGTGCCGCCGCCGGCGGCGACAATGTTCGCTTGGGCGCCGATCCCGGCGCAATTCCGTTCGCTCGGCAGCCTCGGCTTTTCGAAATTGCTGCTCGAACGGGCCAATGTCGCGGTGTCGCCGGGGATCGGGTTTGGCGAATACGGCGAGGGCTTTGTCCGGATCGCGCTGGTCGAGAACCGTCAGCGGCTGCGCCAGGCGGCCCGCAACATCAAGGCATTCCTGTCGGGGCGCAATACCGCCGATCTCGGCTCCCGCAGCGAGCCTCTGGCCGCCGCATCATAGTCCGCGACCGAGGCCGGGCCCCGGCCGCGCAGTTGCGAGATCATCGTTGCCCGCGCCGCGACGGGCGGAATCGCCCGGCGCCGATTTATGGCGCGCCGCCAGGCCGCCCCGAAGTGCGGCCCAACGGGCATCCACAGCCTGGCACGATCGAGCCTGGCGCGATTGCCGTCGATATAGCGATCCTTACAGCCCGCCACCGCTTGACCCATGCTCAATTTCAGGCCCGACAGCGCAACTCATTGATCTCCCGCGCGGAGCGAGCGGCGGTATTTCTTACAGCCTGATCT
>CAYOUO010000142.1:0-3337 GCA_964407155.1 uncultured Hyphomicrobiales bacterium
TGCGCGCGCATCGGCGAGGGGGGTGCCAGGCGCGAGGCCGAGATGCCCGGCAGCTTCATCGACGGCGACGAGACGAAGCGCGTTTCCGACTATCGCGGCGCTCGCGAGCGGCAGTTGCTCAAGTGGAGAGGGTCTCCAGCCCTCGCGGGTGCTCGGGCGTTCGTCGCTCGAAACGGGCCACTGGCCTGTTTCGTCTGCTGGCGCAGACCGCTCCTCACCCACGGGCGCGGAGGATGCGACGTTTTTCTTCGCGGGGGAGCAATCCTGCGACGGGGCCGCTGTTCGCCACAGGCGGCCGCGCGTCTGGCGGTGGAGGCGGTCGGTCGCGAGGCAGGGAAGAGACAGGGCGAGGAGGCGCCGGTGCGGTGCCGGCGAGGGCGACGCTCTGCTCATCATGATTCCACGCCAGATCGAAGGGGCCGGTGGGACCGCTGCGGGTGCGCGCCAGCGTCGGGCGCCAGGCGGGACGGCCGATGCCTTCCGGATCGTCGGGATCGGCGGCAGAGGGCAGCGGCGCGACCAGCCAGCGCGTGGCGGCGGCGCCGGGCTCGACCCTTGCCGAAGCGCGCAGCATGAGACCGGTGACGCCGGTCTCGGCGGCGCGGAGTGCCAGACGCCGGCTGGCCGTCAGATCGAAGAGGCGCGGATTGCCGGGAAGCTCGGCGACGACGGCGGCAAGACCGGCACAGCGAAGCGCCTCCTCACATACCCACAACACGTCGCGCGGACGGCCGACACGCACGACCACGAGGCGTTTCGGGTCGAGGCCGAAGGCGCTGAGGCCGTTGCCATAAGGGAAACCGGTCTCGTCGGCGGCGGCCTTCTCCACGATCCAGATGAGCGGACGGGAATCGCGGGAAGCGAGGCGCGCCAGCACGGCGACGGCGAAACCGGTGAGCGCGGCGGCATCGCGGCTTGCGGCGGTGCGCAGTTCGTGAAGGGCAGCGCGGCGCAGGCCGCCGCCGAGGCGGGCGTCGAGAGCGGGCACGGCAAAGGGCAACAGCGGGCCAGCGCCGGCCTTTGCCGGCGATGGAATCGCGGCGGCCTCTTCGATCCGCGCGATCTCCCGGCGCAAATCGGCAAAAGCTTGCCCGACCATAGAAACGCTTGCGCGCATGGTGCCTGAACCCGGTAGACGGACTATCGTTCCTGTTTTGTTCTAGTGATTCCGGAGATAGAGGGAAGAGTCAAGGCTGTCGGGAAAAGAAGGTCCCCGCCGCGCATTAAGAAGCCGGCAGGAGGGCGGGTGATACAGCCCTTCCCGATTTTTGTTTCAATCGGGAGGCTCGCATGCATTTCAAACGGACGATCATCGCTGCCGGAATCATCGCTGTTTCGCTGCACCCCACATGGGGCAAGGACGTTGCGGCGCCCAAGCCGACGGTCACGCCGGTGCTCACCAGCACGAAGACGATCATCGGCCAGCCGATCGCCTATCCCCAGGGCGAGGCGGAGGTGACCGCGGCGATCGTCACCATTCCGCCCGGCGGCCAGACGGGCTGGCATGTCCACCCGGTGCCGCTGTTCGGCTACATGCTCCAAGGCGTACTCACCGTCGACTACGGCATCAAGGGCACGCACACCTACAAGCCCGGCGATGCGCTGATGGAGGCGGTCAACTGGCCGCACAACGGCATGAACAAGGGCCGCATTCCGGTGCGCATCCTCACCGTCTACGCCGGCGCCAAGGGCATCGCCACGGCCGAGCCGGTCGCCCACTAGCGGCGATCGCGCTTGTATCGGCGGCGGGAATGCCTACGTTTCCGGCGGCATTCCGCCGAGGGGAGATTTCGATGACCGCTGTCGCATTGCGCCGTTCGCTCGCCATCCTGTTCGTGGTCGCGACGGCGGGCTTCCTCTCCGCCTGCGGCGTCAACACGATTCCGACCGAGGAAGAGCAGGCGAAGGCCGCGTGGAGCGAGGTGCTCAACCAGTACCAGCGGCGCGCCGACCTCATCCCCAATCTCGTCGAGACGGTGAAGGGCTACGCCACGCAGGAGAAGACGGTGCTGACCGAGGTCACCGAGGCGCGCGCCAAGGCGACGCAGTTCCAGGTGCCGGAGGACATCCTGACCAATCCCGACGCGTTCCAGAAATTTCAGCAGGTGCAGGGCGAAGTTGGCTCGGCGCTGTCGCGGCTGATCTCGATCACCGAGAATTATCCGGACCTGAAATCGAACCAGAATTTTCTGGCGCTGCAGTCGCAGCTCGAAGGCACCGAGAACCGCATCGCGGTGGCGCGGCGCGACTACATCGAGGCTGTGCGCGTCTACAACACCGAGCTCGAGACGTTCCCGGGGCGCCTGTGGGCGGCGACGCTCTATGCCGGCAAGAAGCCGATGGCGACCTTCACCATCGACCAGCAAAACATGCAGGCGCCGAAGGTGAACTTTAACTGAGCGGACAGAGATGAAACGCCTTCTTGCGGCAGTTCTCGTCCTCGCGGCGCTCGCGGGAACGACGGGGGGCGCGGCGATTGCGGCGCCGACGTTCCCGCCGCTCACCGGGCGCGTCGTCGACGCGGCGGGAATCATTCCGGCCGATGCCGCGCAGCAGCTCACCGACAAGCTCGCGGCGCTCGAGGACAAGACTACCGACCAGTTCGTGGTCGCGACGGTGAAGTCGCTCGACGGCTACGACATCCAGGATTACGGCTACCAGCTCGGCCGCGCCTGGGGCATCGGCCAGAAGGGCAAGAACAACGGCGTCATCCTTCTCATCGCGCCGAACGAGCACAAGGTCGGTTTCGAGGTCGGCTACGGGCTCGAGGGCACGCTCACCGATGCGCTGACGCAGGTCATCATCCAGAGCGATATCCTGCCGCGCTTCCGCGCCAACGATTATACCGGCGGCATCGAGCGCGCGGTGGACGACACGATCCAGGTGCTCAATGGCGATGCGCCGGAACTGCAGAAGCAGGCGGCAAAGCGCCAGGCCGACAACAAGGGGTTCGCGCCATTCGTGCCGATCCTGCTGATTGTCCTCTTCTTCTTCATCTTCAACAGTCTCGGCCGGCGCGGCGGTGGCAGTGGATTTCTCGCCGGGATGATCGCCTCCTCCATCCTCAACTCGCGCCGTGACGGGTGGGGCGGCGGTGGCGGAGGCGGCTGGAGCGGTGGCGGAGGTTTCTCCGGCGGGGGCGGTTCGTTCGGCGGCGGCGGCTCCTCGGGGAGCTGGTGATGGCCGCAGAGCCCGCCGTCAATGCCGCCGATCGCGCCCGCGTGCGGCAGGCGATCGCGGAGGCCGAGGCGCGCACGAGCGGCGAGATTTTCGCGGTGGTGGCGCGGGAGTGCGAAGACTATCGCTTCGTCCCGATCCTGTGGGCGGTGCTCGCCGC
>CAYOUO010000143.1:0-3725 GCA_964407155.1 uncultured Hyphomicrobiales bacterium
GGCATCCGGGGCACATGCGCATGAGCGAGGTCGACCGCAGGGTTCAGGACAAGGCGATCTATCCGCCGCAGCCGGCATCCGTCGGCATCAGCGGGCGCTGCCCGCGCTGCGGGCAGGGGAACCTGTTCTCCGGATTTCTGACGGTGGCGCCCAGCTGCTCGAACTGCGGCCTCGATTTCTCCTTCGCGGATTCCGGCGATGGCCCGGCGGTCTTCATCATGATGATCGTCGGCTTCATCGTGGTCGGGCTCGCGCTGTTCACCGAGTTCACGTTCCACCCGCCCTACTGGGTGCATGCGTTGCTCTGGATTCCGCTGGTGCTCATCCTGTCGCTCGGCCTGCTGCGCCCGCTCAAGGGCTGGCTCATCGCCGAGCAGTACCGGCGCAAGGCGCAACTGGGTGAACTCGATCTCGGATGAGTGCGACCGCGCGCACGCTGCGTGGCCTGATTGCGCCGGGTCTGACGGCGCTGGTTGCGTGCATCATTCTCACCGGCCTCGGCGTCTGGCAGGTGCACCGGCTGGCATGGAAGGAAAAGCTCATCGCCGACGTCACGGCGCGCATCGACGCGCCGCCGGTCCCGGCGCCCGGCCCTGACGCGTGGAGCCGGATCGCGGGCGGCGACGCAGAGTACGAGCCCGTCACGGTCACCGGTACGTTCCAGAACGACAAGGAAATCCATGTCACCTATGCGCTGACGTCGCCCAAGGGAAAATACGGCGGCTTCGGCGCGGTGGTGATGACGCCGATGGTCACCGACGCCGGCTGGATCGTCTACGTCAATCGCGGATTCGTGCCGGAAGCGAAGATCGACTCCGCCACGCGCCCCGGTAGCCAGATCACCGGGCGAACCACCGTTACCGGCCTCGTGCGCGGTCCCGCCGACCGGGCGTGGTTCATGCCCGCCGACGACGCGGCGAAAAATGCGTGGACCTCGCGCGATCCGAAACTTTATGCCGCGGCGGAGGGATATGCGGCCGACCGCGTAGCCCCTTACATCGTCGATGCGCGTTTCGATCCTTCGTTGCCGGAAGGCTTGCCGCAGGGCGGCGAGACGGTGGTGTCGTTTCCCAACAACCACCTCGGCTATGCGCTGACTTGGTTCGGGCTCGCCGGCGGCTGCGCCATCGTCTACATCGCGTTTGCGGTCGGCCGCCTGCGCGGTAACGTGCGCTAGGCGTGGCCGGCCTCGCTCGACAGCATGCCGAGGTCGACGCCCAGCATCTTCAGCGCGCGGTCGTATTTGCTGTCGAGGTCGCGGTCGAAGATGAGATCGGGAATGGCTGGACAATGCAGCCAGCCGTTCGCCTGGATTTCGCTGTCGAGCTGGCCCGGCGACCAGCCGGCATAGCCCAGCGCCAGCATCGCATTCTCGGGGCCGTTGCCGTTGGCGAGAGCCTTGAGAATCTCCAGCGTCGCGGTGAGCGAGACGTGATCGTCGATCGGCATCGTCGCGTTCTCGATGAAATAGTCGGCCGAGTGCAGCACGAACCCGCGGCCTGTTTCCACAGGACCGCCGCGCTGCACCAGCATGTCCTCGATGGAGTGCGGAAGCTCGATCGCGTTGGTGTCCGGAATCACGCCGAGCTGCACCAGCAGACCGCGAAAGCTGATCTGCGGCGCCGGCTTGTTGATGGTGATGCCCATCGCCCCGTCGGCGGAATGCGCGCAGACGTAGACCACGGTGCGCGCGAACGGACCCTCCATGATCGAGGGCATCGCGATCAGGAGATGACCATCGAGATAGCTGCGCGCGGGCGTGCCGGACTTCTGCCGGGTCGTCGATCGGCTCATGGCCAAAATGCTACCACGATGGATGGCGAATGAAAGGCGAGGCGGCAGGCGGATCGCGGTCACGAACATATGAGGCAGCATTCATCCGCAGGTGGAGCGGCCCACACTATGATGGTGCGATGAAGATCCTTTCAGGCGTGATTTTCGGCGCCGCGGTTATGCTTGCCGCTTCGCCGGCAATGGCCGCGACCGGCGACTGGGTGCACGGACAGCGCGCCGCGGTGAGGCTGCTCGCCGCCGGCATTGATGGCCAGGGGCAGCTCTCGGCGGCGATCGAGATCAGCCTGCCGCAGGGCTCGCACACCTACTGGCGCAGCCCCGGCGATGCCGGCGTGCCGCCGCTGATCGACCTCGGCGCATCGCGCAACGTCGCCGGGGCGTCGGTCGGTTTTCCGGTGCCGACACGCGAGGACGAAGGCGACGACGTGGTCGACAACATCTACCGCGACCATGTGGTGCTGCCGCTGACGGCGAAGGTGCCGGACGCCGGACAGCCGGCGACGCTCGCTGTCGACATGAAGCTGGGTGTCTGCGAGCAGGTCTGCGTGCCGGACGAGGTGAACGCGTCGCTCGCGGTTCAGCCCGGCGAGAACGATCCCGCGGCCGCCGCGATCATTGCGGCGGCGAAGGCCGCGGTCCCGGGCCCGCCGGCGCCGGGATCCTTTGCGCTCGACACGGTCGCGCGCGAGGGCGGCACCGACGGCCATCCGGTTCTCCGGTTTTCCGGCACGGTGCCCGACCCGGCGAACGCGCAGGTCTTCATCGAGCCGCCGGACGGATGGGCGCCTTACACGCCGGAGTTCGAGCCCAACGGCGCAGGCGGTGCGAGCTATCTCGTCAAGTTTTCGCGGCTGGGGTCGCCGGTGCCGATCTCGGGTGCCACGTTTCGCGTGACGATCGCCTCCGGCGGACGCGCCATCGACCAGACGCTGACGCTGCAATAATCTGCGGCGACGGCGCAGCAGGACAAGCGGCAGGACGCAAGAGACATGATCAAGGTGGGGGACCGCCTTCCCGAGGGGAAGTTCCGGATCAAGGAAGCGGACGACTCGGTCCGGGAAGCGACCGTGGACGAGTTGTTCAAGGGCGGGAAGGTCGTCCTGGTCGGCGTGCCCGGCGCGTTTACGTCGACCTGCCACCGGGCGCACATTCCGCAGTTCGTCACCCATGCCACGGAGATCAGGGCGCACGGCGTCGACGCCATCGTGGTGCTCGCGGTGAACGACCATCATGTGATGCGGGCGTGGAGTGAATCGCTCGGTGGCACCAACAAGCTGACGTTCGTGGCGGACGGCGATGGCGACTACGCCCGGGCGCTCGGTCTCGCGGTTCCTATGCCGGGGCTCGGCACGCGGGTGCGGCGCTTCTCGGCGCTGGTCGAGGACGGCGTGGTGAAGACGTTGAACTTCGAGCCGGAAGGCAGCCGCACGATCGAGGCGACGGGTGCCGCGACGATCCTCGCTCAGCTCTGAGTTCCGGGACCGCCTGCCGCCGCGCGCCGCTTCGGCTTGAACGGCGCCATGCCCTCGTTGGCGAGGCGGTCGGCGCGCTCGTTGCCCTCCGTGCCGGCGTGGCCTCTCACCCAGTGCCAGCGGATGTCATGGCGGGCGACGAGTTCGTCCAGCCGCTGCCAGAGATCGATGTTCTTCACCGGCTTGCGGTCGGCGGTCCGCCAGCCGTTTTTCTTCCAGCCGGCGATCCAGCCGGTGACACCGCCGCGCACGTATTGGGAATCGACGTAGAAATCGACCGCCGCAGAATTCTTGAGCGCGGCCAGCGCCTCGATGGCGGCAGTCAGCTCCATGCGGTTGTTGGTGGTGTCCGGCGCGCCGCCCTTCAGTTCCTTCTCGTGACCGTCCCACATGAGAACGACGCCCCAGCCGCCAGGGCCCGGGTTGCCGGAGCAGGCGCCGTCGCTCCAGATCGCAACG
>CAYOUO010000144.1:0-5027 GCA_964407155.1 uncultured Hyphomicrobiales bacterium
CGCTGGGCGAAAGAACTGAACGGCATCGTGCTGCCAACCGGCACCGTGCGCACCGTGGCGGCCGGCGATGTTGCGGCACTCCCCGGATATGCCGACGGCGCGTGGTGGGTGCAGGATGCCGCCGCCGCGCTTCCTCCCAGACTCCTCGGCAACGTCGCCGGCAAGACCGTCGTCGATCTCTGCGCCGCGCCCGGCGGCAAGACCATGGCTCTCGCCGCCGCCGGTGCCCGCGTCACCGCCGTCGATGTTTCGAGCCGCCGTCTGGAGCGCCTGTCGGCGAACCTGAAGCGGCTGTCGCTCGCGGCCGAACTCGTTTCCGCCGATGCGCTCGTCTGGCAGCCGCCCGCCGCAGCCGACGCCGTGCTGCTCGACGCGCCTTGCACGGCGACCGGCACGATCCGCCGCCACCCCGATGTCGCGTGGCTGAAGCAGCCCGAGGACGTGGCGACGCTATCGGTACTGCAGGCGCGCATGCTCGATCGAGCCGTGGCGATGCTGAAGCCCGGCGGCACGCTCGTTTACTGCACGTGCTCGCTCGAGCCCGAGGAAGGCGAGGCCCACGTCGCCCCGCTGCTCGCCCGTCAGCCGCTCGCGTTGCAGCCCATTGCTGCTGACGAGGTCGGCGGTCTCGCCGAAACGATTGCACCGGGCGGCACGCTCCGCACGCTGCCCGTCCACCTGCCCAATCCCGTTGCCCGGCTCTCCGGCCTCGACGGCTTCTTTGCAGCGCGCTTCGTCAAGCGCGGCTAAAAAAGGGCTCAATCCTCTGTTTGCGGGAGAAGCCCGATAAGGTGATAGTCCGCGAACGCCGATTCGAAGCCGCGTCCCGGCATCGGTGGCAGCGTAACTTGAGGAGTTGCACAGGCATGGCGATCGGATCCCCATCCGGTCCAGGTCGACAGTTTCGCTTCGCGTTGGGCGCCGCCCGCCGTGCCGTCGGATTCCGTCTCCATTCGAGCCTCGTCTACCGCTGGCGCTACGCCGGCTCGATGCCCGATCGGCTGACCATCGCGCCGATCGATCTCAGAACCGCCGATCCGACGGTGGCGCTCGACATGTATGCCGGCCGCTGGGTCTTCCACGGGGACGGCATCGACGTCAGCGGCTTTTCCGTCTTCGACGCCGTCGCTCCCAACGACGAGTGGGCACGCCAACTCCACTCCTTCGTCTGGCTGCGGCACCTGCGCGCGTCCGACATCACGCTGTCGCGCACCAATGCCCGCGCGCTCATCGATGAATGGATCCGTTTCTCCACGCACCGCGACCGCATCGCCTGGGATCCCGAGGTCGTCGCGCGCCGCCTCATGGCCTGGCAGTCGCAGACGCCGCTGGTGCTCGAAGGCTGCGATTATAATTTCTACCGGCGCTTCATGCGCTCGCTCACCCGCCAGACACGCTATCTGCGCCGCGTCGCCTATGACGCCGCGCCCGGCCTGCCACGTCTGCGCATCATGATCGCGCTCGCCTCGATCGCGCTGTCGATGACCGGCCAGCAGCGCTTCCTGAAGCAGGCGGTGCGCCGCCTCGATGTCGAACTCGTCTCGCAGGTGCTGCCCGATGGCGGCCATGTCAGCCGCAACCCCGGCGTCATCCTCGAGCTGCTGCTCGACCTCCTGCCGCTCCGCCAGGCCTTCATCGCCCGCGGCGGCCAGCCCTCGCGCATTCTCGTCTCGGCCATCGACCGCATGATGCCGATGCTGCGCTTCTTCCGGCAGGGCGACGGCAGCTTCGCCCACTTCAACGGCATGGGCGACACCCCGACCGACCAGCTGGCCACCGTGCTCGCCTACGACGACGTGCGCGCTGCGATCCCGGCGAGCGCCCCGCACTCCGGTTACCAGCGCATCGAATCGAACGGTTCGATCCTCATCGCCGACGCCGGCCAGCCGCCGCCGCCCGATTTCAGCGTCGGCGCCCATGCCGGCTGCCTGTCGTTCGAGCTGAGCGTCGGCCGTCAGCGCCTGATCGTGAACTGCGGCGTGCCCAAGCCGAGCGCGACCGCGCTCCGCCGTCTCGCGCGCACCACCGCCGCGCACTCGACCGTCACCATCAACGACACCTCGTCGTGCCGCATCCTCACCCGCGGTGTCGTCGGCGAATATGCCGGCGAGGCGGTCATTGCCGGCCCGTCGCGCATCGACATCGAGCGCCGCAACGTGCCGGGCGCCACGCTGCTCGCGCTCCGCCACAACGGCTACGTCGACCGCTTCCGCATTCTGCACGAACGCCAGCTGTCGCTGTCCGATGCCGGCGACCGGCTGGAAGGCATCGACAGTTTCGTCAATCCGTCGGGCCAGCCCGCCAATCGCGGCGGCAAGGATTTCTTCGCCATCCGTTTCCACCTGCACCCCAACGTGCGCGCCAGCCTCTCCAACGACCATCATGCGGTGGTGATGGAACTGCCCGACGGCGAGACCTGGGAGTTCGAGACCGACGGACCGGAGATCGCGATCGAGGAAAGCGTGCTCCTCTCCGACAACCGCGGTAACCGCGCCACCGAGCAGATCGTGATCTATGGCCGCGTCCAGCAAATGCCGGGCGTCCACTGGCAACTGCATCGCACCGCCCTTGGCCGCCGCCCGCAGCCGCTCCTGACGGCGAGCGAGCAGGCTCTCTCCTCCGCCTGATCGCCCCGCGATTGGGGTTGCTGCAAAATGCAGCAGCCTGCGCCGATTCTGCAGGTTTGACGCCGCCTCGATTCGTGTTACCCGGCGCCGTCAAAATTGCGCCCGGTGAACCCCGTAACCCGCGAGGAACAGCCATGGCCATCCGGCCGGTATCGACCCCCATTCCCGATGCCGTGCCCCTGCGCCGCGCGCTCGTGTCCGTCTTCGACAAGACCGGCCTCGTCGATCTCGCGCGTTCGCTCGCTGCGAAGAACGTCGAGATCGTGTCCACTGGCGGTACCCGCGCCGCGCTCACCGCCGCCGGCATCGCCTCCCGCGACATCGCCGAGGTCACCGGCTTTCCGGAGATCATGGATGGCCGCGTCAAGACGCTGCATCCGCTGGTCCACGGCGGCCTGCTCGGCGTGCGCGATGATCCCGGTCATGCCGCCGCGATGCGCGAGCATGGCATCCCGCCGATCGACCTTCTGGTCGTCAACCTCTATCCGTTCGAGGACACGGTGGCCGCCGGCGCCGACGAGCGCACCGCCGTCGAGAACATCGACATCGGCGGCCCCGCGCTCATTCGCGCCGCCGCCAAGAACCACGCCTACGTCGCGGTGGTGGTCGATCCCGCCGACTACGGTGACATCGTCGCGGCACTGGATTCGCCTGCCGGCGGCACCGGCATTGCACTCCGCCGCCGTCTCGCTGCCAAGGCCTACGCGCGCACCGCGGCCTACGATGCGGCCGTATCGGCATGGTTCGCCGCGACCGTCGGCGAAAAGAATCCAGCGTGGCGAAGCTTCGCCGGCAAGCTCCGGCAGGAGCTGCGCTACGGCGAGAACCCCCACCAGGCCGCCGCGCTCTATGCCACCGGCGACCGCCGTCCCGGCGTCGCCGGTGCGCGTCAGGTACAGGGCAAGGAACTGTCGTTCAACAACATCAACGACACCGATGCCGCCTTTGAACTCGTCGCCGAATTTCCATCACAGGAAAGCGCCGCTGTTGCCATCATCAAGCACGCCAATCCCTGTGGCGTCGCCACTGCATCGACGCTGGCTGAAGCCTACCTCAAGGCGCTGCGCTGCGATCCCGTTTCCGCGTTCGGCGGCGTGATCGCACTGAACCGGCCGCTCGACGAAGCCGCCGCCATGGAGATCGCGAAGATCTTCACCGAGGTGATCATCGTCCCGGACGCCTCCGAGGTCGCGCTCGCCATTCTCGGCGCAAAGAAGAACCTTCGCCTCCTGCTCACCGGCGCAGCCCCCGATCCCCGCGCACCGGGCGTGACCGTGCGCTCGATCGCCGGCGGCCGTTTGGTGCAGGATCGCGACGCCGGCGCCGTCACGCGCGCCGACCTGAAGGTCGTCACGAAGCGCGCGCCGACCGAAGCCGAGATCGCCGATCTGCTCTTTGCATGGAAGGTGGCGAAATACGTCAAGTCGAACGCCATCGTCTATGCGAAGGACGGCGCCACCGTCGGCATCGGCGCCGGCCAGATGAGCCGCGTCGATTCGGCCCTCATCGCCGCCCGCAAGGCGGAAGAGGCCGCACGCACCGCGGGCCTTTCCCAATCGCTGGCGGCGGGAAGCGCCTGTGCCTCCGACGCCTTCTTCCCGTTCCCGGACGGCCTCATCGCCGCCGCCGATGCCGGCGTCACCGCCGTCATCCAGCCGGGCGGCTCGATGCGTGACGCCGATGTGGTCGCTGCCGCCGACGAGCGCGGCATCGCCATGGTGACCACCGGCTTCCGCCACTTCCGGCATTAAGAGGCGAGGAGCGCCGAAGGCGCGACCGGGACCAAAGCAAGAGGCGAGGCGCCGCAGGCGCAGCGGGGACGGAAAACAGAGGCGAGGAGCACCCGGTCACCCCGGCGAAGGCCGGGATCCAGCGTCATCCGGCCTTTCCCCGTCGGGGGTCTGCACATCTGCCGACCGACGTGAACGGAAATTCCTAGAGCACCACGAGATCGTCGGGCAGCTCGTTGCGGTCTCCCATTCCCTTCGGAAAGTGACGCGCCAGCGTCTCGCCGATCACGCCGACCGCCGTGACGAGGCCGTCCGCGACCCGGCCCGCACCGATTTCGCCGATCAGCCCATCCATGGCGCCCTGCCATGTGCTCTGGTCAACTTTCGCCGCGATGCCGGTGTCAGCGATGATTTCAGCGCGCCGTTCGGCAAGCGCCACGAAGACCAGCACGCCGGTCCGCGCTTCGGTGGTATGCAGGCCGTGCGCCAGGAACTGCTGCATCGCCAGTGCCCGCACCGCTTCCCGTTTCACGTGCCGCGGCACCACGCGAGGCTTGACCGCCGGCAGCGACAGGACCGCCGCGAACACCATGAACGTCGCGATCTGGATCATCCAGATGACGAGCGCCGGAATGTGCGTGAGATAGATGAGCGGCAACGGCACGATGAA
>CAYOUO010000145.1:0-4277 GCA_964407155.1 uncultured Hyphomicrobiales bacterium
GTGATGTAGTTGAAGATGCGGCCGACGTCGCGCGCGATCGCCGGCTCGGCCGAGAAGAACGACAGGTCGGTGTAGATGCGAGCAGTGACCGGGTTATAGTTGCCGGTGCCGATGTGGACGTAGCTGGCAAGCTGCCCGGCCTCGCGACGCACGACCAGCGAAAGCTTGGCGTGGGTCTTCAACTCAATGAAGCCGTACACGACCTGCACGCCGGCGCGTTCAAGATCGCGCGCCCAGCGAATGTTCGCGGCCTCGTCGAAGCGCGCCTTCAGCTCGACGACGGCGGTCACCGTCTTGCCGGCCTCGGCCGCCTCGGCGAGCGCGCGGACGATCGGCGAATCGTTCGAGGTGCGGTAGAGCGTCTGCTTGATCGCCACCACGTCCGGATCGGACGCGGCCTGTCTGAGGAACTGAACGACGACGTCGAACGACTCGTATGGATGATGGACGACGATGTCCTTCTCGCGGATGGCCGCGAAGCAGTCGCCGTTGTGATCGCGGATGCGCTCGGGAAAGCGCGCGGTATAGGCCTGAAACTTCAGGGCCGGACGATCGATGGCGCAGATCTGCGACAGGTCGTTCAGCGCGAGCAGCCCGTGCACGTGGAAAATCTCGTCGCCGGAAACGCCGAGCGATTCCGCCACGATCTGCCTGAGGCTGTCGGGCATGGCGGCGTCGATTTCCAGCCGGATCACCGAGCCGCGCCGGCGCCGCTTCAGCGCGCTCTCGAAGAAGCGTACGAGATCTTCGGCTTCTTCCTCGACCTCGATATCGGAGTCGCGCACGACGCGAAACGCACCCATGCCGCCGACAGCGTAGCCGGGAAACAGGCGGCCGACGAACAGCGTGACTGCCTGGTCGAGACTGATGAAGCGATCGCTCGCCGGGTCCGTCGAGGGCAGCCGGATGAAACGGTCGAGCGTCCCCGGCATGCGCAGCAGCGCCGTCATGTTCTGCCCGTTCGACTGCCGGGTCAGCAGCAGCGCGACGGTCAGCCCAAGATTGGGAATGAACGGAAACGGATGCGCCGGATAGATGGCGAGCGGCGTCAGGACCGGAAAGATCGTGTCCTGGAAGTGGCCCTCCAGCCATTCGCCCTCGGCCGTGGTGAGCTCCTTGGCATCGACCAGTTGCACGCCGGCATCCGCGAGTTCGGGGCGGAGCGCCCGCCACACCGCCTGCTGGTCGGCGGCGAGCGCCACGACCGCCTCGCCGATATGCGTGAGCTGCTCGGAGAGCGACTGGCCGTCGTCCGAAACCATGGCGATGCCGAGCCGCTGCTGGCCCTTCAGCCCGGCCACGCGCACCATGAAGAACTCGTCGAGGTTATTGGCGGAAATCGACAGGAACCGCAGCCGCTCCAGGATCGGATGCCGCTGGTTCGTTGCCTCCTCGAGGACGCGCCGGTTGAAGTGCAGCCACGACAGCTCGCGATTGATGAAGCGTTCGGGCCGCTGGCGCAGGCGCGCGCCCGCCCTCTCGGTGTCGCCGGGGACGGCGCCTTCTGCGGAAAGGAGTGGGCTGTTTTCGCTCATTGGTCAGGGCTCGACCGAAATCTTAGGGACGACACCCCTAATCCGCAATTGTGACGATTTCGAAAAGCGGATGTGAGTCAGCCGGAAAACGCCGGTTTCCCCGGATTTTCATCGTCCTCGGGCCCGGCATCCGGCTCATTTGTGGGCAAGGTCGCGAGCGCGGTCGCGACGAGTCTCCGGCTGACCGGTCCCCCCGCGGCCAACGCCTCCCGGTCGATGCGCTCGACCAGCGCGTTGACGGCCTCGAGCGACCGCTCGGTGCGCCGCAGGATATATTCGATCAGGTCCGCCTCGACGGCGAGCTGCCGGTCGGCAAAGAGCTTCACCAGAACCGCGCGCAGCAACGCGTCGTCCGGGGCGCCGAGTTCCACCGGCTGGGCCGTCTTGAGACGGGAGGCAAGGTCGGGCAACCCGATGTTCAGGTCGGCGACCGGGACCCGCGTCGTCAAAAGCAGCGACGTGCCGCGCTCTCTTGCCAGGTTCAGGAGGTGGAACAGCGCCGTTTCGGGATAGGTGCGGATGTGGATGTCTTCCAGCGCGACCGCCGGCGCGCCCACCAGATCCTCCGGCGACACGGCCGCGAGATCACCGGCCGCCGCCACCGACCCGGCGCTGCGCGCGCGCCAGATCTCGACGAGATGGGATTTGCCGGAGCCGGGCGGGCCGGCGAGGACGACCGTGGAAGCCGGCCAGGCCGGCCACGCATCGATCAGGGCGAGCGCCACTGCATTCGCCGCGCCGACCAGAAAATCGGCGCGCGTCATCTGCGGCCGATGCGGCAGGCTGAGCGGAAGCTGTTCGGCCGGCATTTTCAGCGCGGTCCCCGAGGTCCGTCGCCCCTGTAGAGGAAGCTGTGCTGGTACTTCTCGATCCCGAAGCGCGCGAGCACCCCGATCGCGGCCGCCAGCGGGATGGCAATGAACAGGCCGATGAAGCCGAAGAGAAGACCGAAGGCGAAGAGCGCGAAGATCACCCACACCGGATGCAGCCCCACGCGGCGCCCGATGAGGCGTGGCTGCAGGACATAGCTCTCCAGCGCTTCGCCGATGATGAAGATGACCACGACGGCGAGGATGAACGGCCAGTTCGGCCAGAACTGGGCAAAGGCCATCGCCAGCGAAACGATGAACCCTGTCGTCATGCCGAGGAACGGAACGAAGCTGAGCAGCCCCGCCGAGAGGCCGATGAGCAGGCCGTAGTTGAGGCCGAGCACGCCGAGCGCGATCGCGTAATAGCCGCCGAGAATCAGCGCCACCAGCAACTGGCCGCGCACAAACGCCGAGACGTTGTGGTCGATGTCCCGCGCGATGTCCCGGATCTCGACCTCGTTGGGTCGCGGTATGAGCTGGTCCAGGCGGCCGATCATCATGTGCCAGTCGCGCAGGAGATAGAACGTGATGAAAGGCGTGACCACGAGCAGCGATACGATGTTCACGACCACCCAGCCGCCGGTCCACAGCGAACCGATCAGGGTCGTGGCAAGCCCCACCCCCTGCCCCGCGACCGAGCTCAGCGAGGCGCGGATGCTGGCGGCATCGATGCCGAGATACTTGGCCCACGGCTGGGAGAGCGCCGGCGCCGCCATTTCCATGAGCCGCGAGAAATAAACGGGAAGGCCGGCGAGCAGCGCCACCAGCTGATTGGCCAGCAAGGGCGCAACGACGAAGAGGATCGCGACCAGAAACAGGATCGCGACCAGCACCAGAGCGCCCGCAGCCAGCGCCCGCGAGCCGATCCCGCGCTCGAGCCGGTCGACAAGTGGCTGGAAGGCGTAGGCGAGGATCGCCCCGACGACGAAAGGAAGCAGGATTTCCCTGAACACAAAGAGCAGGACGACAAGCAGAACCAGCCCACCGCACCAGAACAACAGTGCCTGGCGACGTGCCGACATCATGAACTCTGGTCTCGCGTCCCGGCCGAGGTGTCGACGGAGCCGGCCTCGACCGCTCCCATGTGGCGCACCCAGTCGACGAGATAGATCGCGGCGGAAGCCACGGTGAGCAGTGCGACGATGTAGACAAGTATCTCGCGCTCGATCGCCAGATGGGTGTTGAAAGCGAGGTCGCCGAGCACCACGGCGGCCAGAATGATCTGGGCGACGGTGTTGGCCTTGGAAACACGCAGCGGCTTCACCGAGGTCGGCACACCAAGCATCCACGACAGCACGAAAGCGCCCACGATGAGCACGTCGCGGCTGACCGTGAGAATCGCGAGCCAGATCGGAATCGCCGCGACGGTCGCCAGCGTTACATAGATGGAGACAAGCATCGCCTTGTCGGCGATCGGATCAAGGTAGGTGCCGAGGTCGGAGCGCAGGTTGAACTGGCGGGCGAGAAAGCCGTCCACCGCATCGCTGACGCCGGCGACGATGAGAACCGCAAAGGCCGCTCCGGGCTGGGCGGCCGTAATCAGCCAGATGATCAGCGGCACCAGCAAAAGCCGGCCGATCGTTATGAGGTTGGGTATCGTCAAATGCCCCGCGTCTCCTCGGCCGCCCCGCCGCACTGTTGTTTATTTTGCGGGCGAAGCAACGCCTAAGAAATGGCACCGCGGACAAAGAAAGCCAAGCGGGGGAAGGTCCGGCCCGTCCCTTGCTTTTCCCGACCCGTTGCCATTTGGATGCGCGCCGCGGAGGGCGCCTGGTGAACATGAACGACAGCGGCAGTTCGAAACGAATCGCGACCTATGCGGCATCGGGCGTCAGCATCGATGCCGGCAACGCGCTGGTCGAGGCGATCAAGC
>CAYOUO010000146.1:0-10746 GCA_964407155.1 uncultured Hyphomicrobiales bacterium
AAGCACGGCGCGGGCCGCTGACGACGCCGGCTTTCTCGTCACCGTCCTGGAAGACTGCTGCGCCGCGCCGAATGCTGACTGGCACCGCTTCGCCATCGAGCAGACGCTGCCGCTGTTTGCGCGCGTCACGTCTACTGGCGCCTTCTTCACCGCGGTGGCGCCCGCTACCGTGGCGCGCTGAAGCATGGGTTCGCCCGATGCGTAACACCACGCGGATCAGGGAAATCGCGTCGCGGCGGGCCGGCACCATCGCGCCAGGCGCCTCGCACGCGCTGTTCGCGCGCCTGATCGAGGATCTCGGCTTCGAGTGCGTTTACGTCACCGGCGCCGGCATCGCCAACATGCAGTTGGGCGTCCCCGACATCGGCCTGACGACGCTCACCGAGATCGCCGACACGGTCGCCCACATAGCCGATTCGACCGCGCTGCCGCTCATCGTCGACGCCGACACGGGCTTCGGCAACGCCGTCAACGTCTATCGGGCGGTGCGGGTGCTGGAACGCGCGGGCGCCTCTGCGTTGCAGATCGAGGACCAGGTGTTTCCGAAGAGATGCGGCCATTTCGACGGCAAGGATGTGGTGCCGAAGGCGGAGATGATCGCCAAGATCCATGCCGCCGTCGATGCGCGCCAGGATGGCGATCTTCCGATCATCGCGCGCACCGACGCCGTGGCCGTTGAGGGCATCGACTACGCCATCGACCGCGCCTTCGCCTATGTCGAGGCCGGCGCCGACATCACGTTCGTCGAGGCACCGCCCGGAGCCGCGGAGCTCCAGCGGATCGCTGCGATCCCGGTGCCGCAGGTCGCCAACGTCGTGTTCGGAGGCAAGACCCCTGATCTTGGGCAGGCGCGGTTCGCCGAGATGGGTTTCGCCTTCGTTCTTTACGCCAACGCCGCGCTCCAGGCCGCGCTCCAGGCCGCGTCGGAGGTGCTGCTCGGCCTGAAGACGACGGGTTCGCTCGACAGCGTCGCCGGCGCTCTCGCGTCCTTCGCGCAGCGCCAGCGCGTCGTCGCCAAAGACGTATGGGATGCCCGCGAGATCCGCTATCGCGTGCCGGATTGAAAAAAGAAAATGCGGGCAGGGGGCGAACGCGCAGGAGTCGTCATGTCGCTGCCGGACTATGAAGTTTACGCGCTTCGGTTCGCAAGGACGGAGCTGAAGGTCTCGGACGGATTCCTCCTGAAGGGAGACATCCACGACGGTCCGCTGCCGCTGGATTTCTACATCTGGGTGATCTCGGGAGCTGGCCGCACGATCGTCGTCGATACCGGCTTCGGGGAGGAAGCGTCGGTGCGCCGCAACCGGCCGATGATCCGCCATCCGGTCGAGGCACTCGCCGCGATCGGCGTCGAGGCGGCCGCGGTGTCGGACATTGTCCTCACCCATCTCCACTACGATCATTCCGGCAACGCCGAGCGTTTCGGGAAGGCGACGTTCCACGTCCAGGACGACGAAGTCGCCTATGCCACCGGCCGCTACATGAGCCACGCGGCGCTGAGCTCGGCAAACGACGTCGAGAACATCGTCGAGGTCGTCCGCAACGTCTACCGCGGGCGCGTCCACTTCCACGACGGCGACGAGGAACTGGCGCCCGGCATCACGCTCCATCGCACTGGCGGCCATACTCGCGGCATGCAGATCGTGCGCGTCCATACCGCCCGTGGCTGGATCGTGCTGGCATCGGATGCCGCGCATTTCTACGCCAACATTCGCGACAAGAACCCGTTCCCGATCGTGCTCAACATCGGCGACGTGCTGGAAGGCAACCGTCGTCTTCTGGAACTCGCCGATACGCCCGATCACATCATTCCCGGCCACGACCCGCTGGTCATGAGCCTTTATCCGCCCCATCCCGCCGACAGGGAGCAGACGGTCTGCCTGCACCTGCCGCCGCTCCGGAACCAGTGATGAGGAAATTCTTGCAGGTCGGTCGTGGTGCGGACACGGCGAAGCTGCGCCGAATGTGGAGGGTCCAGCCATGCGTATGAAGGACAAGATCGGCATCGTGACGGCGGCGGGCTCAGGTATGGGACGGGCCGGCGCCCTGCGCTTCGCGGCCGAAGGAGCGTCGGTCGCGGTCGTCGACCTCGACGCCGGCCGTGCCGACGGCGTGGTTGACGAGATCGGCCGCGCCGGCGGGCGCGCTTTCCGCATCGCCGGCGACCTCAGCGACGAGGCCTTCGCGCGCAGGATCGTCCATGACACGGTGGCGAAGTACGGCGGGCTCGACTTCGTCTGGAATCATGTCGGCCATCCCGGACCTTCGGTCTTCGAGGAACTCGACCTGGCGCAATTCGATTCCACGATGAATCTGAACCTGCGCACGGTCGTGGCGACGACGATGACGGCGATCCCGTTCGTGCGCTCCCGCGGCGGCGGCGCCTTTCTGTTCACGTCTTCGACGTCGGGCCTGGTCGGCTCGCCGTTCAGCCCGACCTACTCGGCGGGCAAGTTCGCCGTGATCGGCCTGTCGCGCTCGCTCGCCAAGCGCTACGGCCGCGAGAAGATCCGCTTCAATGTCGTCTGTCCCGGAACCACCGACACGCCGATGCTGCGGGTCTTCGTCGCGCGGCCCGATCAGGCTTCGACCGCCGGCGAGGACCCCGAGGAACTGGTCGCCAAGCGGGGTGGCGCCAATCCCATGGGCCGTGCGGGCAAGCCGGAGGAAATCGCCAACGCGGCGCTGTTCCTGCTTTCGGACGAAGCGTCGTTCATTACGGGCGCGTTGCTGTCAGTAGACGGCGTCGCCGCCGCGTGAAAGCGCCTGCCGCACGGCGGACGCCGGAACGCAGCGACTGGAGAGAAGGGGCGTCATGGAACCGGTGAACGGGCGCGTGTTCGACATGGTGGTGGTCGGCAGCGGAATTGCCGGCCTCTCGGCCGCGGTTACCGGCGCCGAGCTCGGCAAGAATGTGGTCGTCGTGGAACGCGCTGCCGAGGGCGAGCACGGCGGCAACACGCGCTACACCGAAGCGTATCTCCGCATGAAGAGCGTGGACGAAGTCGCCGACGACTTCGAGAGGCACCTGGCCGAGAACGCCGGCGGCTACATCGACCCGACATTCGTGGAGGAGGCAGCTCGCGACTCGAAGGACTGGTCGCCGCTCATGCGCGCCTTCAGCATGACCGATCCCGATGTGATCTCGGCACTCGCTACCGCCGCCGGACCGACCCTGAGATGGCTGGAACGTGCGGGGGTGAAATTCGATTTCCTGCCGACCGCGTTCCTGACCACCACCACGACCCGGCTGCTGCCGGTCGGTGGCGGCCTTGCCATGGTCGAGGCGCTGACCGCCAAGGCCAGGGAGAAAGGCGTGACGTTTCTCTTTGAGACGACGGCGCGGAAGCTCCTAACGGATTCCGACGGTACCGTCGTCGGCATCTCCGCGGCGACCCGGAGCGGTGCGCGGGTGAGCCTGACGGCAAAGGCGGTCGTGCTGGCGAGCGGCGGCTTCGAGGGCAACCCGGAAATGCTTGCCCAGTACCTTGGGCCGCGGGCCATCAACCTGCGGCCGGTCGCGCGGGGCGGCTACTACAACAAGGGTGAGGGAATCCGGATGGCGCTCGAAATCGGCGCGGCGCCGAACGGCGACTTCGGCAGTTACCATGCCGAGCCGGTCGACCCGCGCTCGGGCGTGGCCGAGCCGGCGATCTTCGGCTTCACCTACGGCATTCTCGTCAACAAGGACGGTCAGCGCTTCACCGACGAGGCGCCGGCGACGGTCGACGCGATCTATGAAAGCGTGACGCGGCGCATCTACGAGCAGCGCGACGGTATCGCCTACCTAATACTCGACGGCAGGATTGATGACGTGCCGAACTGGCGGCGGAGCATCCGTTCCGACCAGCCACCGATTACCGGGGCTACGATCGAGGAGCTCGCGGGCCACATCGGCGTCGATCCGGGCGGTCTGCGGCGAACCGTCGATGCTTTCAACGCCGCCTGCCGGCCGGGCCGCTTCACGCCGCTGGCGCTCGACGGGCTGGCGACCGAGGGATTGACGCCGCGGAAATCCAATTGGGCGCGGCCGCTCGACACGCCCGGCTATCTCGCCTTCCCCATCATCTCGTCGAACGTGTTCACGTTTGGCGGCCTGAAAGTGAACGGCAAGGCCCAGGTTCTCGACCTGGACGGAAATCCGTTGCCGGGACTCTATGCGGCGGGCGAGACGATGGGTCTTTACTTTCGCGTCTATACCGGGTCGACCTCGGTGCTGCGCGGCGCGGTCTTCGGCCGGCTCGCCGCCCAGACCATCGCCGAAAGCTGAGGGAGCATTCGATGGCGGCAGAGGCGTCGGGGAAAGGCCGCATCGCCGTCGATTTCTCCGGCCGCGCGGCACTGGTGACGGGTGCCGCCGGCGGCATCGGTTCTGCGGTTGCGCGGCGGCTTGCTCTCGGCGGGGCCGCAATCTGCCTGCACGACCTCGGCGACCTCGGCGCGCTTGCTGACGAACTGCGCACGATGGGTGTCCGCACGCACGCGATCCAGGGGGATGTCTCCAGCCCGTCGGCGGCCGAGGGCGCGGTCGCGGAGACCTGCAAGGCCTTCGGGAAAATCGACATTCTCGTCGCCTGCGCCGGTGTGACGTCGCTGGGTTCGTTCGGTGCGATCACCGGTGCCGAGTGGGACCGCGTCCATGGCGTCAACCTCAAGGGCGTCTTTGCCTTCAACCAGGCGGCGATCGCACCGATGCGGCAGGCCCGGTACGGGCGCATCGTCAACATCGGCTCGGTGCTGGCAAAAAACGGCGGCAACCCGCGACCCTGGCTCGACGCCGGCGAACAGGAACGCGCCGGCAACGCCGCCTATGGCGCGGCGAAGGCCGGTGTCCATGCACTCACCAAGTATCTCGCCAAGGAACTCGCCGGCGCGGGCGTGACGGTCAACGCTGTTGCTCCCGGCCCGATCGCAAGCGCAATGACGAAAAGCTTTCCGGAGGCACTCGTGCGCCAGATTCCCGTCGGACGCATGGGGACCGCTGACGAGGTGGCGGCCGCGGTTGCTTTTCTCGCCGCTGAAGAGAGCGGCTTCATCACCGGCGAGATACTGGATGTGAATGGCGGACTTTGGATAGATTGACCGGCTCCTTCCGGCGCGCACGATCGGCGGCGCGGGTGCAGAGCGAGAAAACGCAGAGGGTCTCATGGCCACGTTCATCTGCACCGACGCGTCGTCGCCGCGAGAAGGCGGCCTGCTGTCCGCCGGACCTGAGCGCGACGATGCAACACGCGACGTTCTTGCCGCACGGCTCGACGACCGCTCTCAGCGATATCTGGTCGACATGCACCCGGCGTTCGCGGCGTTCCGCACGGTTGCGAGCCAGCTTGCGGGATTGCTGGTGCTGGCCGCAGCCGGCGCGAACGGTGGTGCACCCGACCACGCCCTGCTGGAGGCGGCATCGCTGACCTACCAGGAAGCGAGCGACAAATTCCGCGGGCTGACTGCAGGTGCCCGCGTCCAGCACGTCCATCATCACCTGAGTGAGGCAGCGAGAGGCATTGGCGCGGCGCTCGCGGCGGTTGACCGGCAGGTGAACGCCCGCCCCGGGGCGGCGTTCGACGTTACCGAAGCGCTTCACCTGCTGCGACCGGCCTACCGGCACTTGCAGTTCGTCTCGCAATTGGCGCCGGGCTTCCGCCTGGTCGAGACGCGCGACGCGTGTTGCGGCTTCGCACTTAGTGCCTGAGCGGTTCGGAGTCTTGGTTGCGGCGCGACAGCGCGGCACCAGACCGACGCGCCTGCAACCAACCGCGAAATCACACGACGGGGGATAGTCGATGCGCATTGTGGCAACCGGACTGCGGTTTCCCGAAGGGCCGATCGCCATGGCGGACGGCACCGTCCTGGTCGTTGAGATCGAGCGCGGCACGCTAACCCGCGTCCACACTGACGGGCGCCTCGAGGTCGTGTCGGAGATCGGCGGTGCGCCGAATGGCGCCGCGCTCGGTCCCGACGGACGGGTCTACGTGTGCAACAGCGGCGGCTACAGCTGGATCCGCGACGGGTCGGGGCTGCGGCCGGGCCGGCAGAGCAAAGACTATCAGGGCGGCGGCATCGACGTCGTCGATCTCGCGACGGGCAAATCCGAACGGCTGTACGACCACTGCGGCGAATATCCGCTCAAGGGTCCGAACGACATCGTCTTCGACGGCCACGGTGGCTTCTGGTTCACCGATCTCGGCAAGCTCCGTCGGCGCGAACTCGACCTCGGCTTCGTTTACTGGGCGCGTGCCGATGGAAGCGAAATTCGCGAGGTGATTCGCGGAATGATTACCCCGAACGGCATCGGTCTCTCTCCCGACGGCAAGACGCTCTACGTCGCCGAAACCATCCCCGGCAGGCTCTGGTCGTGGGAGATCGTGGCGCCGGGGGAAGTGCGCACACGTCCGTGGCCGTCGTCGTACGGCGCCACTTTCGTCGGCAGCGGCGGCGGGCCGGTGCGCTTCGACAGTCTTGCCGTGACGGCTTCCGGCAACATCTGCCTGGCGGCGGTCGATGCCTGCGCGATCCTCGAGATGAACCGCGATGGCCTTGTCGTCAGGCGCCATTCGGTTCCCGACCTGGTCGTCACCAACCTTTGTTTTGGAGGTCCCGACCTTCGCACGGCCTACGTCACCCTGTCATTTCAGGGCCAGTTGGCCGCTCTGGACTGGCCGGAACCGGGCCTGCGGCTGCACCACGCCGACGCTGCGCGATAACGCCCGCGGCCGTCATCTGCCATGTGTAGACAGTTGACAATACGACGACGATCCAACCAATATCGGCGCGGACAAAGGGGCCACACGGCGGCGGTGGTCCCATCGCGAATCGGCGCATCGGGACGCGCCGGTGGGATGCAGACGATGAACCGGGCGCGGCATAAACGAGATGGCGCTTCGGCCGATGCGACGGGAAACCGATTGTTTGTCAGGTAAGCGACGATTGCCGACGTCCTGCGTTCGTCGCGCACGGCTTATGGCGTCGCGCGACAGGTGATGAAGCGTCCGGCTCTCGTTGACAAGCCACGGACAACAGCCCACACTAATCTGAACATTTTTCGGAATTATGGAGTGCCTTAAGTCACCAGTCTGGAAGATCCAAAAATGGGAGGAATGTGATGAGATCGACGGCTCTACTGCCGCTAATGTCTCTGCTTGCCGGAATCTCAATGGGGTCAGCCTGCGCCTACGCGGCGGACTCGCCGTATGCCAAATTGGACATGGCCCCGGATAAAGCCGGACCGCAAACGGACCAGGCCGACATAACCAAGCTGTGCGGGACCAAGCCGATCCGCGTCGCTTTGTCTGACGGCTTCTACGGCAATTCGTGGCGCAAGACCGCGCTCGCCGAGCTGAAGGACGAAGCCAGCAAGTGCCCCAACATCACCGAGGTGATCCACACCGACGGACAGGGCAACGCCCAGAAGCAGATCGCCGACATCGAGGGGCTGGCTGCGCAGCACGTCGACGTCATCCTCGTTTTCCCGGATTTCGGAGCGTCGCTCATCAAGGCGATGCGTGACGCCACCGCGGCGGGTTCGGCTGTCGTTCCCTACGACACGGGTCTGCACTTCCCGGGCGAGCGTCTGAAGGACTATCTGGTTGCCGTGACCGAAGACCAGCGCACCAAGGCCGAGGACGAGGCCAAGTGGGCGACGGATGCGCTCAAGGGCAAGGGGATGTACCTCGAATTCGGCGGCGTCGCCGGCAACCCCGTCACCGGCGAAATGGAGAAGGGCTGGAGCAGCGTGTTCAAGACCTTCCCCGACGTGAAGGTGCTTGAAGGCGGTCCCGTCTACGTCAACTGGGACGTGGCGGAGACGCAACGCGCCACCGCCGCGCTGCTGGCGAAGAATCCGCAGATCGACGCGACGTTCAACGACCTCGGCCAGGGCTCGGTCGCCGCGCTGCGTGCGTTCCAGTCGGCAAGCCGGCCATTACCGCTGACGGTCACCGAGGACGTGAACGAGCTCGGCTGTCTGTGGCAGGACCAGCATGCCAGCAACCCCAATTTCAACATCATCACGGTGTCGTCTGGCACCTGGATGGTGCGGCTGGCGCTGCGCAAGGGTGTCGCTGCGGCGGAGGGATTGAGCGATCCGGAGCCGAGCATTATCAAGATGCTGAAGTACGAGGATTCCACGTCCAGCGATCCCGCCTTGGCGCCGCATTGCGACAAGTCGCTGCCGCCGGACGCCAATATCTCGGCGCACTTGACCTCCGAGCAGCTCAAGCAGCTGTTCAGCAACTAATGCGCGCTAGCTCCGTCGGCGCCTAACAGCAGTGCGAAATGACTGAGCTGGACGCCGAACATCAACCAACACAGGTTCCCGGTGCGCTCCTTGCCCGCCGGGGACCTCCTGGCCGCAGTGTCCCTCACTGGCTCAAGCTGGCGATTGCCACTGCGGTACTGGTCGTCGTCGGTGGCATCGCGGCTCCAAGCAGTGTGCGTCCCGACGCGATCCTGGCGATGCTGCCGTTCGTTGCCATTCTGGCCATTGCGTCGATCGGCCAGCATCTGGTCATCCAGCAACGGGGCTTCGATCTTTCGGTCGCCGGCGCGATTTCGCTGGCGGCGGTGGTCGTCACGGTGCTGCCGAGCCCGCAGGCGACTGCAGCCGAGACCATCGGCGTCGTGCTGCTGACACTTCTCGTCGGCATGGCCGGCGGGGTGCTGAACGGCATTATCGTTGCCCTGTTGCGCGTGCCCCCTTTGGTGGCGACCATCGGCGTCAATGCCATCCTGATGGCGCTCACGCTTCTGATTTCGCGGGGATCTCCTCATACCGCCGCGCCGCTGCTCAAGGCGCTCACGCAGGGCCACCCGTTGTTCGGCGTGCCCAATACCGCGCTGATCGTACTAGTCTTCGCGATCCTGGTCGGCCTGGCGATCCAGCGCACCCCGGTGGGCCGACGGTTCGTCGCGCTGGGCGTGAGCCCGCGCGCCGCGGCAGCATCGGGCGTCCCAATCACGCTCTACCGTATCCTCACATTCGTGGTTGCGGGCTTCTGCTTCGCGGCCGCTGGCATACTGATGGCGGGCTTCCTGGAAGTTCCGAGCGTGATGTCCGGAGACCGCTACATGCTGCCGACGGTGGCTGCAGTCGTTGTCGGCGGCAATGCGAACCTCGAGCGGCGCGCCAGCATCGCCGCGACGGTGATCGGAGCGGTACTCCTCACCTATCTCAGCCAGCTCGTCATATTGCTCGGCTTCGCGCAGTCGATGCAGTACGTCGTCCAGGCGGTCATCGTGATCGCCAGCGTGAGCCTGCCGGACGCGGCGAAGTGGCTGCGCTCGTCGAGCGCCCGGTCGGCGGAATCTCCAGTGGAAGCGCGTCCCGCCAAGATCGCCGGCGCGGCGGCGGCGTCCGCGGATGCGGCGACATTACAGGTCCCCGCGCTCGAGCTGCGTGGAATCCGCAAATCGTTCGGTGCGGTGACGGCCCTGAAGGACGTCACGCTGTGCATCTATCCGGGCGAGGTCCACGCGATCGTCGGCGAGAACGGTGCGGGCAAGTCGACGCTTCTCGGAATCGCGGCGGGGACGTTGCTCGCCAACGCCGGCGAAATTCTCTGTAACGGCAAGCTGATCGCCAGTCCCACGATCAGCACCATGCGCGAGAGCGGCATTGCGGTGGCCTATCAGCACCCGGCGCTCGCTCCGGACCTGACCGTTCTCGAGAACATCAAGCTGTTCCGGGCGCAGTGCGACACTGCCGAGGCGGATGAGTTCATCCGCGAGGTGGCGCTCAAGCATCTCCAGCCAGCCATCAACCGGCGCGTCGCGGATCTGTCGCTCGCGCAGCGCCATGTCGTGGAGATCGCCCGGGCGCTCGTGACCTCGCCGCGCGTGATTTTCCTGGACGAGCCTACCGAACCCTTCCGCAAGGAAGACGTCGAGAAGCTGTTCGAACTGGTGGCCGATTTGCGCACGCGCGGCGTTGCGGTCGTATACGTTTCCCATCGACTGCACGAGGTGATGGCGATCGCCGACCGGGTGTCGGTGTTGCGCGACGGTGAGTTGATCGACACCCGCCTGAGAAAGGACATCTCCAACAGCGAGATCGTCACGCTGGTTGCGGGCAAGCCGCTGGCCCAGATCTTTCCTGCCAAGGGACGCGCGGACGGCACGGTTGTTCTTGAAACGAGAAAGCTGAGCGGCGCCGGCTTCAGCAATGTCGATCTGGTGGCGCGCGCGGGCGAAATCGTCGGCCTCACCGGAGTAGAGGGGCAGGGCCAGAGAGAATTCATCCGCGCGTTGGCGGGACTCAATCGCCGCGACAGCGGCGAGGTGCTGGTCGCAGGCGCTGCGGTGGAAGGCAGCCCGGGATCGACCCGCCGCGCGAGCGTCGGATTCATTCCCGACGACCGGCACGCGGAAGGCCTGTTCCCCAGCTTGACGATTCGCGAAAACATCGGGTTTGCCGCTTTCCCGGAGTTCTCGTCCCACGGCTTCATCAACATGGCGTCCGAGGCGAAGATCACCTCGAAGGTGGCGACCGATATCGGTGTGAAGGCCGCATCGATCGAGACTCTGGTGGCCAATCTCTCCGGCGGAAACCAGCAGAAGGTCCTGTTCGGCCGCGAGGTAATGACCCAGCCCGCCGTGTTGCTGGTCGACGAGCCGACCAAGGGCATCGACATCGGTACCAGGACGGAAATCTACCGGCGGCTTCGGGATATTTCGAACTCGGGCACCGCCGTCATCGTGTCCTCGTCGGACGGTGTCGAGATCGAAGGGCTGTGCGATCGCGTCATCGTCTTT
>CAYOUO010000147.1:0-5625 GCA_964407155.1 uncultured Hyphomicrobiales bacterium
CGCCGCCAGCCGTCATTGGTCGTCACCGACTCCGACCAGAGCGCGCCGGCGCCCCCGGGCTATGGCCGCAAGCGCTGAGCAGGGCTCGACCGCGCAGTGGAACGGCGCGTTGTGTCACCGGCATTTCCAATCGTTGACAAAGAGGGTGGACCAAGTCTGAGCCGGATCGGCGCGGATTTCACGGCGGCATTAGCAAGTGGGCGCTTGACTGAGAACAAAAAAAGAACATAATAAGTTCAAACAGTGAAGGAGTAGCCCAAATGGTCGCGTTGCGTGATGTGGCGTCGCTGGTAGCGGTCGTTTCTTTCCTGCTCGCGGCGGGGGTCTGGACGGACGCGCTGCGCACGCTTCTCTGAAGCGGGCGGCTGCTATCCACGTCGGCGTTCCGCTGACGCTCGAACGGCATGGACAGCATGGGGCTCATTGCCGACACTTTGCGCATAGAGGATCGCGCAATGAGTCGGGTCGCCAACACCGCCGGTTTCGTCCATCTGAGGGTTCACTCCGCCTATTCGCTGCTGGAGGGGGCGCTCACGATCAAGCAGTTGGCCGAGCTGGCGTCGGCAGACGCGATGCCGGCGCTGGCCATCGCTGATACCGGCAACCTCTTTGGTACGCTCGAGTTCGCCGGGAAGATGGCGGAGAAGGGCATCCAGCCGATCATCGGGTGCCAGGTTGCGGTCGACTTCGGCGACGGCGAGAGCGACCCGCGGGGGCCCGCCGGCAAGGACCGCAACCTCGCCGATATCGTGCTCATCGCCGCCGATGAGGCCGGCTACTGGAATCTCGTGCACCTGGTTTCGCATTCCTTCATGCGCGAGGACAGCATCGCGAGCCGTCCCCATGTCGAAGTCGCCGATCTCGCCGATCGCGCGGGCGGACTGATCGCGCTCACCGGAGGGCCCGGCGGTCCGGTGGACCGCGCCATCGCTAACGGGCAGAGCCATCAGGCCGGCGCCCGGCTCGATGCGCTTGCCGGGATCTTCGGCAACCGCCTGTATGTCGAGCTCCAGCGGCATGGCGCGCCGGCCGAGGATGCCGTTGTGCCGGCGCTGGTCGAAATGGCCTACGCGCGCGGCCTCCCCCTGGTTGCGACCAACGAACCCTTCTTTGCCCGGCGCGAGGACTACGAAGCGCACGATGCGCTGATCGCCATCGCCGAAGGAACCGTGGTGGCCGAGGACCGGCGCCGGCGGCTGACCGAGCAGCACTACTTCAAGACGCGCGCCGAGATGGTGGCGCTGTTTGCCGATATTCCGGAAGCGATCGAGAACACGGTCGAGATCGCCATGCGCTGCTCATGGTGGCCAAAGCCGCGCAAGCCCATCCTGCCGCGCTTCGTCGAGGCCTCGGGTGACGGCGAAGCCGCGGCACGGGCCGAAGCCGCGCGCCTGCGCGAGGAGGCGAGGGCGGGGCTTGCACACCGTCTCGCTGCGCATGGCACGGCGCCCGGCCTGAGCCAGGAGGATTACGAGAAACGCCTGGAGTACGAGCTCGATGTCATCGAGCGCATGCGCTACCCCGGCTACTTCCTCATCGTCGCCGATTTTATCCAGTGGGCGAAGCAGCATGGCATTCCGGTCGGGCCGGGGCGTGGCTCGGGCGCCGGTTCGCTGGTGGCGTGGTCGCTCACCATCACCGATCTCGATCCGCTGCGCTTCAACCTCATCTTCGAGCGCTTCCTAAATCCCGACCGCGTCTCGATGCCGGACTTCGACGTCGATTTCTGCCAGGACCGGCGTGATGAGGTGATCCGCTACGTCCAGGAAAAATACGGCGTCGATCAGGTCGCGCAGATCATCACGTTCGGAACGCTGCAGGCGCGCGCCGTGCTGCGCGATGTTGGCCGCGTGCTGCAGATGCCCTACGGCCAGGTCGACCGCCTGGCCAAGATGGTGCCGCAGAACCCGGCCAATCCGGTCACGCTCGCCAAGGCTATCGCCGACGAGCCGCAACTGCAGGCCGCGCGCGAGGAGGATGAGCGCGTGGCGCGTCTGCTCGACGTGGCGCAGAAGCTGGAGGGGCTCTACCGCCACGCTTCCACGCATGCGGCCGGCGTCGTGATCGGCGACCGTCCGCTGGATCTGCTGGTGCCGCTCTATCGCGATCCGCGTTCCGGCATGAAGGTGACCCAGTTCAACATGAAGTGGGTCGAGCAGGCCGGTCTGGTGAAGTTCGACTTCCTCGGCCTGAAGACGCTGACCGTGCTCGAGCGCGCGGTCCGGCTCATCGCACGGCGTGGCGTCGCGGTCGACCTTTCGCGCATCCCGCTCGACGACCACAAAAGTTATGAGCCGCTGGCGCGGGGCGACACCGTCGGCGTGTTCCAGGTGGAAAGCGCGGGCATGCGCCGCGCGGTAGTGGACATGAAGCCCGACCGCTTCGAGGACCTGATCGCGCTGGTCGCACTCTATCGTCCGGGTCCGATGGCGAACATCCCGACGTACTGCGCGCGCAAACACGGCAAGGAGGCGCCGGAATATCTCCATCCGCTGCTCGAGCCGATCCTGAAAGAGACGTTCGGCATCATCACCTATCAGGAGCAGGTGCAGCAGATCGCCCGCGACCTCGCCGGATATACGCTCGCCGAGGCCGATCTTCTGCGCCGCGCCATGGGCAAGAAGATCAAGGCCGAGATGGATGCGCAGCGCGATCGCTTCCTCACCGGCGCTGTCGAACGCGGCATCGACAGGAGCCTCGCGATCACGGTCTTCGATGCCTGCGCCAAGTTCGCCGAGTACGGCTTCAACAAGTCGCACTCTGCGCCCTATGCGCTGATCACCTACCAGACCGCCTACCTGAAGGCGAACTACCCGGTCGAGTTCATGGCGGCGTCGCTGACGCTGGAAAACGGCAACACCGACAAGATCGCCGAGTTCCGCCGCGAGGCGATCCGGATGGGCATTCCGGTGCTGTCGCCGTCGGTCAACCGCTCCGGCGTCGATTTCGACGTCGAGTTCGACGCGGACGGCAAGGGCCGCATCCTGTATGCGCTCGCCGCGATCAAGGGCGTCGGGAGGCAGGCCATCGAGCATCTCGTGGAGGTACGCGGCGACCGGCCGTTTCGGGACATTGCCGATTTCGGCCGGCGCATCAGCCCGAAGATCATCAACAAGCGCACGCTGGAAAGCCTGATCGCCGCCGGTGCGCTCGACGAACTGGAGCCGGACCGCGCCCGCCTGACCGCCGGCGTCGAGCGCATCCTGTCGATGGCCTCGCGCCATCAGGAAAACACGGCACTGGGGCAGGGCGATATGTTCGGCGCCGCCGGCGAGAAACAGCCGCTGTTACTTCCCGCTGTCGATGCATGGCTGGCCGCCGAGAAGCTGCAGCGCGAGCACGCCGCCGTCGGCTTCTATCTGTCCGCGCACCCGCTCGATGAATACCGCCCGGTGCTGGCGAAGATCCGCGTGCAGACCTGGGTCGATTTCGCCGCGGCGGTGAAGAATGGCGCGACCGCCGGTCGGCTGGCGGGCACCGTCACCGCGCGACAGGAGCGACGCACGCGCACCGGCAACAAGATGGCGGTACTCCAGCTCTCTGATCCGACCGGCTCGTTCGAGGCGGTGATGTTCTCCGAGGAGCTGGTGAAGTACCGCGACCTGCTCGAGCCCGGGAAATCGGTGGTCGTGCTGGTCGCGGCGGAGGAACGGCCGGAGGGCATCAACCTCCGCATCCAGTCGGCCGAGTCGCTCGACAAGGTGGTCGCCGGCCTGAAGCAGATGCGTGTGTTCGTGCGCGATCCGGCCCCGCTGCCCAGCCTGCGTAACCACTTCGCCGCAAAGGGCGAAGGCGAGGTCAGCCTCGTGCTCATGCTGGGGCAGGGGAAGGAAGTCGAGATGCGGCTTCCCGGCCGGTACGCGGTCACGCCTCAAATCGCGAGTGCGCTCCGCGCCGTGCGCGGCGTCGTACAGGTCGATCTGGTGTGAAGCGCTCCCATACGCCATCAATGCGACACTGACATCTGTCAGCCTGCCAGCGGGTTCCGGATTTCCCGGTGCCGGTCTGACGAGAGGAGAACGTCGTGAAATCGATCCTCAACCCCTATCTCAGCTTCGCGGACAATGCCCGCCAGGCGATGGAGTTCTACAAGTCGGTGTTCGGCGGCGAACTGAATGTCATGCCGTTCGCAGGCGGACCTATGGGGCAAGATCCGGCAGACGCAAACAAGCTCATGCATGCGCGCCTCGAGGCGCCAAACGGCATGGTGCTGATGGCCTCGGATACGCCGGCTTCGATGGGCCCGACGCGCCCGAACGGTGCAATCAGTCTTTCCGGCGACAGCGAGCCGGAGCTCAGCGGCTACTGGCAGAAACTGAGCGCGGGCGCCGCAATCTCGGCGCCGCTGGCCAAGGCACCCTGGGGCGATCACTTCGGCATGCTGACCGATCGTTTCGGCGTGAGCTGGATGGTGAACATCTCGGCGGCCAAGGTCGCTTGAATGCGAGGGCGCGCGCCCCGGCTTTTTGGCGCGCGCGCCGCGCTCTCAGCCTTGATGCTCATCGGCCTGCTTGCCGCGGCAGCCGCGGCTGAGCCTTATCGTCTCGCGCCCTACAAGGACGATCTGTTCAAGTATCCGCAGATCCTGTCGTCGGAGGACAACGGCGATTTCATCATCGTCGGCTACGATAAGCAGCGCGATCTCTACGACCGCGATCAGGTGCCCGAGCGCAAGGTCTGGTCGCAGTACGTCAGCAACGTTTCGCGGGTCAGCGGCTCGTACCAGTCGCCGAACGGCACGCTGCAGTATTTCGGCACCGGCAAGGTCGATGGCGGCGCCAAGGCTGTGGTCATCTACATCCACGGACAGGGCGGCAACCGCTTCCAGGGCGTCGACGAAGGGATGTTCGGCGGCAACTTCAACCGCATCATGAATCTTATGGCTGCCAACGATGGCACCTATCTCTCGCCGGATTTCACCGACATCGGCGCGGCCGGAGCCGCCGACGTCAAGGCGCTGTTCCTCGATCAGCTCCGCCGCTCTCCCAGTGCGGCGATGTTCGTGGCCTGCGGTTCACAGGGCGGTGCGCTGTGCTGGGATCTCGCCGAGGACAAGGATGTCGCGCCCCATCTTGCCGGGCTGCTCCTGCTCGGCTCCGGCCATGACGACGCCTTCCTGAAATCGCCGACCGTGAAGGACAGGAAGGCGCATCGCTTCCCGATCTATCTCGGCCACGGCACGCTCGACCCGATCTTCGCCTGGCAGGACGAGGCAGATTTCTACCGGCGGCTCCGGAAGACGGCGCCCGGCTATCCGGTAAAGTTCGTGGCTTTCGACACCGGCGTCCACGGCACGCCAATCCGGATGGTCGACTGGCGCCTCGTGCTGAACTGGATGCTGGAGGCCGACGGGCGGTAGGCCTCGCGCTTGCTTTCGGGCGGTCTCACCCGTATTATAGCCGCCATCTCACACGCGGGATTTGGCCCAATCGCTCGGTTTCGAGCCGGCGAGCGGTCCTTCCGGTGCCCCTGACGGGGCTTCATTCCCGCGGCGGACAGAACCGGTCAAGGAGCTTAGGTAGTCATGGCACTGCCCGATTTTTCTATGCGCCAGCTGTTGGAAGCCGGCGTGCACTTCGGTCACCAGAAGCATCGCTGGAACCCCAAGATGGCGTCGTATCTCTA
>CAYOUO010000148.1:0-4834 GCA_964407155.1 uncultured Hyphomicrobiales bacterium
AGTTCAAGAAGCTCGGCGTGACCAGCGCGCTGGTCATCGACGGCGCTGCGGTGGAGGCGAATTTCGCCCAGGCTGCGCGCAACCTTCCGAGCGTCGATGTGCTGCCGGTGCAGGGCATCAACGTGTACGACATCCTGCGCCGCGATACGCTCGTCCTGACCAAGGCGGCGGTCGATGCGCTGACGGAGCGGTTCAAATGACCACGCTCAGCCACTACGACGTCATTCGCCGTCCGGTGATCACCGAGAAGTCGACCGCGGCGTCGGAGCACAACAAGGTCATTTTCCAGGTGGCGTCGAACGCCACCAAGCCGGAGATCAAGGCGGCCGTCGAGGCGCTGTTCAAGGTCAAGGTGAAGGCGGTCAACACGCTGAACCGCAAGGGCAAGAACAAGCGCTTCCGCGGCATTCCCGGCCAGACTGCTGGCTACAAGCGCGCGATCGTCACGCTGGTCGAAGGCCAGATGATCGACGTGACCACCGGGCTCTAAGGGCAGGAACGATGGCACTGAAGACCTACAAGCCCACGACGCCCAGCCAGCGCGAGCTGGTGCTGGTCGACCGCTCGCACCTCTACAAGGGCAAGCCGGTCAAGGGCCTCGTCGAGGGCAAGACCTCCACCGGCGGCCGCAACAACGCCGGTCGCGTCACCGTGCGCTGGCGCGGCGGCGGTCACAAGCGCGCCTACCGCCTGATCGATTTCAAGCGCCGCAAGCTCGATGTCGTCGGCACGGTCGAGCGTCTCGAGTACGATCCGAACCGTACCGCCTTCATCGCGCTGGTGCGCTATGCCGACGGCGAGCTCAAGTACATCCTGGCGCCGCAGCGTCTGGCAGCCGGCGACACCATCGTTGCCGCGTTGTCGGCCGACGTGAAGCCGGGCAATGCGATGCCGCTGTCGGCGATGCCGGTCGGCACCTTCGTGCACAACATCGAGCTGAAGCCCGGGGCGGGCGGCCAGCTTGCGCGCTCCGCCGGCACCTACGCCCAGTACGTCGGGCGTGAGCAGGGCTATGCGATCCTGCGGCTGAACTCCGGCGAGCAGCGTTTGGTCCACCAGAACTGCTTCGCCACCGTCGGCGCGGTGTCCAATCCCGACCACGCCAACGAGAACATCGGCAAGGCCGGGCGCAATCGCTGGAAGGGGCGCATGCCGTCGGTTCGTGGCGTCGCCATGAACCCGGTCGACCATCCGCTGGGCGGCGGCGAAGGCCGCACTTCGGGCGGCCGTCATCCGGTCACCCCGTGGGGCAAGCCCACCAAGGGTGCCAAGACCCGCAAGAACAAGCGGACCGACAAATTCATCTCGCGCAGTCGCCATGCGCGCAAGGGCTAAGAGAGGCTGATCGTGGCGCGTTCAATCTGGAAAGGCCCGTTCGTCGACGGTTATCTGCTGCGCAAGGCCGACAAGGCCCGCGCCGGCGGCCGCAACGATGTGATCAAGATGTGGAGCCGCCGCTCCACCATCCTGCCGCAGTTCGTGGGGCTCACCTTCGGCGTCTACAACGGCACCAAGCACATTCCGGTCCTCGTCAGCGAGGACATGGTCGGTCACAAGTTCGGCGAGTTCGCGCCGACGCGCACCTTCCATGGCCACACCGCCGCGGACAAGAAGGTCAAGAGGGCCCCGGCATGAGCAAGCCCAAGCGCGAACGCCCGCTGACCGCGACCGAAGCCCGGGCGCGCACCTCGACCATTCGCATCTCCCCGCAGAAGCTCAATCTTGTCGCGCAGCTCATCCGCGGCAAGAAAGTGGCCGCGGCGCTCGCCGAGCTCACCTTCTCGCAGAAGCGCATTGCGCGCGACGTGAAGAAGACGCTCGAGTCGGCGGTCGCCAACGCCGAGAACAATCATCAGCTGGACGTCGATTCGCTGGTCGTGGCCGAAGCCCACGTCGGCAAGTCGCTGGTCATGAAGCGCTGGACGCCGCGGGCGCGCGGTCGCGTCGGTTCGATCAAGAAGCGTTTCTCGCATCTCACCATCGTCGTCCGCGAAGCCGAGGAAACTGCCTGATGGGCCAGAAAGTAAATCCGGTCGGACTGCGACTCGGCATCAACCGCACTTGGGATTCGCGCTGGTTCGCCAGCCGCGGCGAATACGGCAAGCTGCTCCACGAGGACATCAAGATCCGCAAGATCCTGATGGACGAGCTGAAGCAGGCGGCCGTGTCCAAGGTCGTGATCGAGCGTCCGCACAAGAAGGCGCGGGTGACCATTCATTCGGCCCGTCCCGGCATCGTGATCGGCAAGAAGGGCGCCGACATCGAGAAGCTACGCAAGCAGGTCTCGAAGCTCACCGACTCCGAGGTGCACATCAACATCGTCGAGGTGCGCAAGCCGGAGATCGACGCCAACCTCATCGCCGCTTCGATCGCCCAGCAGCTCGAGCGCCGCATCGCCTTCCGCCGCGCCATGAAGCGTGCCGTGCAGTCGGCCATGCGTCTCGGCGCCGAGGGCATCAAGATCACCTGCAGCGGGCGTCTCGGCGGCGCCGAGATCGCGCGCGTCGAGTGGTACCGCGAGGGTCGCGTGCCGCTGCACACGCTGCGTGCCGACGTCGATTACGGCTCGTCCACCGCCAACACCGCCTACGGCACCTGCGGCGTCAAGGTGTGGGTGTTCAAGGGCGAGATCATGGAACACGACCCGATGGCGTCCGAGCGCCGTCAGACCGAGGCCGCCGACCAGGGCGCTCCGCGCCGCCGCGAGCCGGCCGCGGCCTAAGGAAGAAGCATCATGTTGCAACCCAAGCGCACCAAGTTCCGCAAGCAGTTCAAGGGCCGCATCCATGGCACCGCGACCTCGGCCGCCGAGCTGACCTACGGCTCGTTCGGCCTGCGCGCGCTCGAACCTGAGCGCGTCACCGCGCGCCAGATCGAGGCGGCGCGCCGTGCCATCACGCGCGAAATGAAGCGCGCCGGCCGCGTCTGGATCCGCGTATTCCCGGACGTGCCGGTGTCGAAGAAGCCGACCGAAGTGCGCATGGGCAAGGGCAAGGGCTCGCCCGAGTTCTGGGCGGCCCGCGTCAAGCCCGGCCGCATCATGTTCGAGATCGACGGCGTTCCGGCCGAGCTCGCGCGCGAAGCCCTGCGTCTCGGCGCCGCCAAGCTGCCGGTGCGCACCCGCTTCGTGCAGCGCATCGCCGACTAGAGCATCAGAGGAAGACAGGACGATGAAGCCGGCGGATATCAGGGCGATGAGCAGCGATCAGGTGGTCGACGAGATCGATCGCCTGAAGAAGGAGCAGTTCAACCTGCGCTTCCAGCGCGCCAGCGGCCAGCTCGAGAATACGGCGCGTGTGCGCCAGGTGCGCCGCGATATTGCGCGGCTGTCCACCATCGCGTCGGAAAACGCGAAGAAGAATACGAAGGGCAAGTAAGACAATGCCGAAGCGCGTCCTGCAGGGCACCGTGGTCAGCGACAAGAACGACAAGACGATCGTCGTGCTGGTCGAGCGTCGTTTCACGCACCCGGTGCTCAAGAAGACCATCCGCCGCTCGAAGAAGTATCACGCCCACGATGCGGCGAATGCCTTCAAGGTCGGCGATGTCGTCTCCATTCAGGAGAGCGTTCCGATTTCCAAGAACAAGCGCTGGGTCGTCCTCGATCCGGCCGCGAAATAAGGCGAAGTGCCGATCGGCGGTGCCGGTCTTAGGCTTTGAGAAGAGTAGACTGACATGATCCAGATGCAGACCAACCTCGATGTGGCGGATAACTCCGGTGCCCGCCGCGTCATGTGCATCAAGGTGCTTGGCGGTTCCAAGCGCAAGTATGCCTCGGTCGGCGACATCATCGTCGTCTCCGTCAAGGAGGCGATCCCGCGCGGCCGCGTCAAGAAGGGCGACGTGATGAAGGCGGTTGTCGTGCGCACCGCCAAGGACATCCGCCGCGCCGACGGCTCGGTCATCCGTTTCGACCGCAACGCCGCCGTGCTCATCAACAACCAGGCCGAGCCGGTCGGCACCCGCATCTTTGGGCCGGTGCCGCGCGAGCTGCGCGCCAAGAATCACATGAAGATCATTTCGCTCGCGCCGGAGGTGCTGTGATGGCTTCGCGCATCCGCAAGGGCGACACCGTCATCGTCATCGCTGGCCGCGACAAGGGCAAGTCGGGCGAGGTGATCGAGATGCTGCCGAAGGAGAGCCGCGCCGTGGTGCGCGGCGTCAATCTGGTGCGGCGTCATCAGCGCCAGTCGGCGCGCGCCGAGGGCGGCATCATTTCCAAGGAGCTGCCCATTCACATTTCCAACATTGCGCTGAAGGACGCCAACGGCAAGCCGACGCGGGTCGGTTTCCGGACGGGCACCGATGGCCGCAAGGTCCGCGTCGCCAAGCGGACGGGAGAAACGATCGATGGCTGAGGCAAAATACGAACCGCGCCTGAAGGCGGTTTACCGCGACAAGATCCGTCCGGGACTGGTCAAGCAGTTCGACTACAAGAACGAGCTCGAGGTTCCGCGCATCGAGAAGATCGTCATCAACATGGGCGTCGGCGAGGCCGTCAACGATTCCAAGAAGGTGACGACCGCGCTCGCCGACCTTGCCCGCATCGCCGGCCAGAAGCCGGGCGTTACCCGCGCCCGCAAGTCGATCGCGACCTTCAAGCTGCGCGACAACATGCCGATCGGCGGCCGGGTGACGCTCCGCCGCGACCGCATGTACGAGTTTCTGGATCGCCTGGTGAACGTCGCGCTGCCGCGCGTCCGCGACTTCCGCGGCCTCAATCCGAAGAGCTTCGACGGCCGTGGCAACTACTCGCTCGGCATCAAGGAACATATCGTTTTCCCGGAGATCGACTTCGACAAGGCGACCGATGTCTGGGGTCTCGACATCACCG
>CAYOUO010000149.1:0-2759 GCA_964407155.1 uncultured Hyphomicrobiales bacterium
GAAGTTTCGCCAGCAATTCGCGACCGGGCTGCCGTTCATGCTGATGTTCCTGAACAACCGCGATCTCCAGGCGAAGCTCACGCCCGCCCTGCAGGGCTTCATCCGTAACGGCGGCTCGCTCACTGCGGTGGCGGCGCCGGCGAAGCCCGTTCCCCTGGCCGAGATCGCGAGCGCCGCAAAGGCGCAGCCGTTCACGCTGTTCGGCCTGCTCGGCACCTCGGTCAGCGGCGTTCCGGGCCCGCAACCGACGACGATCCCCAACCTGCCGGCGGTCGCCGCTGCACCGGAGACCGCCGCGCCCAGCACGGCGAGCAGCGATGCCGGCGATCAGGGCGACGACACGGACCAGGGCAACGACAGCGGCGGCGACGACAACGACGCTCCCGACCAGAGCGGCACCAGCAACTAGGGCAAGCGGCGGATCGCGAGAACGCGGTTGCGCCGCGTCTATTTCGGCAGGTCGAGGCGGATGTGCAGCTCGCGGAGCTGCTTCTGCGTCACCGTCGAGGGCGCACCCATCATCAGATCCTCGGCGCGCTGGTTCATCGGGAAGAGCGTGACTTCGCGCAGGTTCTCCTCGCCGCATAGGAGCATGACGATGCGGTCGATGCCGGGAGCGATGCCGCCGTGGGGCGGCGCACCGAGCGAGAGCGCGCGCAGCATGCCGCCGAACTTCGTCTCGAGCACGTCCTCGCCGTAGCCGGCGATGGCAAAGGCCTTCTTCATGATCTCCGGCAGGTGGTTGCGGATGGCGCCCGACGACAGCTCGATGCCATTGCAGACGATGTCGTACTGGATCGCCTTGATGCCGAGAATGGTGTCGCGGTCGTTGGCGTCGAGCGCGAGGAACCTGTCATGGTCCATGTTCGGCATGGAGAACGGATTGTGGGAGAAGTCGATCTTCTTCTCCTCCTCGTTCCATTCGTACATCGGAAAATCGACGATCCAGCAGAAGGCGAACTGATCCTCGTCGATCAGGCCGAGCTCCTTGCCGATCCGCGTGCGGGCGGCGCCGGCGAAAGCGGTGAACTTCTCCGGGCGGCCGCAGACGAAGAAGACGGCGTCGCCATCCTTCAGTTGCAGCTTCTCGCGGATGGCATCGGTGCGCTCCGGTCCGATGTTCTTGGCGATCGGGCCGGCGCCCTCGCCATCGTCGCGGAAGAAAATGTAGCCGAGGCCGGGCTGGCCCTCGCCCTGCGCCCACGAATTCATGCGGTCGCAGAAGGCGCGGTTGCCGCCGGTCGGCGCGGGGATCGCCCAGACCTCGACGCGCGGATCGTCGGCGATCTGGCCGGCGAACACCTTGAAGCCCGAGCCGCGGAACTGCTCGGTGACGTCGCTCATCTCGATGGGGTTGCGGAGGTCCGGCTTGTCCGAGCCGTACTTCCGCATGGAGTCGGCGTAGGCGATGCGCGGAAAGCTCGGCGTGACGCGGCGGCCGTTGCCGAACTCCACGAACAGGTCGCGCAGCACCGGCTCGACCGCCTGGAACACGTCCTCCTGCTCGACGAAGCTCATCTCGATGTCGAGCTGGTAGAATTCGCCGGGCGAGCGGTCGGCGCGTGCATCCTCGTCGCGGAAGCACGGCGCGATCTGGAAGTAGCGGTCGAAGCCGGCGACCATGGTGAGCTGCTTGAACTGCTGGGGCGCCTGCGGCAGCGCGTAGAATTTGCCGGGATGAAGGCGCGACGGCACCAGGAAGTCGCGCGCGCCCTCCGGCGACGATGCGGTGAGGATCGGTGTCTGGAACTCGAAAAAGCCGGCGGCGGTCATACGCCGGCGGATGGACGAGATGATCTCGGAGCGGCGGATGATGTTCCGGTGCAGCTTGTCGCGCCGGAGATCGAGGAAGCGGTACTTGAGGCGCGTCTCCTCCGGATATTCGGCATCGCCGAACACCGGCAGCGGCAGTTCCGCCGCAGCCGACAGCACCTCGATGCCGGTGGCGAACACCTCGACCGCGCCGGTCGGAAGTTCCGCGTTGTCGGTGCCTTCCGGCCGGGTCCGGACCTTGCCGTCGACGCGGATCACCCACTCGGAGCGCACCATCTCCGCCGCCTTGAACGCGGGGCTGTCGGGATCTGCCACGACCTGGGTCAGGCCGTAATGATCGCGCAGGTCGGTGAACAGCAGGCCGCCATGATCGCGCACGCGGTGGACCCACCCCGCCAGACGCACGGTTTCCCCGACGTTTGCGGCTCTCAGAGCGCCGCAGGTGTGGCTGCGATAGCGGTGCATGGAAATCCCTGAAGAATCGCCGATTTCGGCGCGGTTTTCGCCCTTTCGGCGGCCGGAAAAGCGCATTTCGGCACGGGGTTGTCAAGGATGGCGCGCGCGCAGCCAGCGCGTGGCAATTATGCAACTCGCCGCAACATCAACGGGGCGACCCCGCCAAATTTTTCGCGATCCCGGACGCTTCGCCATAGCGACAAGCCGCTCCCGCGGTCTATGAAGAGACATGACCATCATTTCCACGACTGCCGAGCTGACCGCAGCTTGCCGCCGCTTTTCGCGGTCCGAAAGCGTCACCGTCGACACCGAGTTCATGCGCGAAAGCACTTATTGGCCAAAGCTTTGCGTGATCCAGATCGCGAGCGCGGACGAAGCGGTCATCATCGATGCGCTGGCCCCGGAGCTTGAGCTCGATTCATTCTTCAAGCTGATGAAGAATGAGAAAGTCATCAAAGTCTTTCATGCGGCGCGGCAGGACATCGAGATCGTGTTCCATCTGGGTGGCCTCATTCCGCACCCGGTCTTCG
>CAYOUO010000150.1:0-4431 GCA_964407155.1 uncultured Hyphomicrobiales bacterium
GTCGCGAGACCAAGGTGGGCGAGCAGCTTTTTCACCTCCCGGTTCTTGCCCTCGCGCAGGCCGAGCGTCAGCCAGACGTTGCTGCCCTGCACGCGGTCGAGGCTGGCTTCGACCGCGCCGTACATGGCGCCGTCGATCACGACGCCGTCCTTCAGCGTATCGAGCTCTCTCTGCGTGATGGCGCCATGGGCGCGCACGCGATAGCGCCGCAGCCACCCGGTCGCGGGCAGTTCGAGCACGCGTGCCAGCCCGCCGTCGTTGGTGAGAAGAAGCAATCCCTCCGTATTGATGTCGAGGCGACCGACCGCGACGACGCGCGGGAGATCCTGCGGAAGGGCGGCGAAGACCGTGGGTCTCCCCTCGGGATCGCGGGCGGTGGTCACCAGTCCGCGTGGCTTGTTGTAGAGCCAGAGCCGCGTGCGCTCGCGCTCTGGAAGCGGCTCGCCGTCGACGGCGATGCGGTCGGCCGGACCGACGTTGAGCGCAGGCGAGGCAATCACCTTGCCGTTGACGGCAATGCGCCCGTCGGCGATCCAGCGCTCGGCATCGCGCCGCGAGCAGAGGCCGGCGCGTGCCAGCACCTTGGCGATGCGTTCACTGGACGCGGCGGGCTGCGGATGCTTCATGGACCGAGGGCTCATGAGGCGCTGATTAGCAGACGGCCACCGCCCAGACGAGACCGGGAGCGCGAGGTTCGAGGCGAATGGCGACGGACCACATGGCGGCGGCGCTGGACGAGGCCCGCGACGCCGGCGAACGCGGTGAGGTGCCGATTGGCGCCGTCGTCGTGCTCAACGGCGCGGTCATCGCCCGGGCCGGCAACCGGACGCGGGAACGCGACGATCCGACCGCGCATGCCGAGGTGCTCGCCATCCGCGCCGCGGCCGGAGCCATCGGCTCGCAGCGCCTGACCGGCGCCGACATTTACGTCACGCTGGAACCCTGCGCGATGTGCGCTGCGGCGATTTCGTTTGCGCGCATCAGGCGCCTTTATTTCGGTGCGACGGACGACAAGGGTGGCGCGGTCGACAGCGGCGGCCGCTTCTTCACCCAGCCGACCTGTCACCACGTACCCGAGGTCTACGGCGGGCTTGCGGCGAGCGAATCGTCGGCGCTGCTGAAGGCGTTCTTCCAGGCGCGCCGCGAAATCTAGGCGCGGATCAGGCGCAGGCGCTCAGTTGGCGACGGCCGGCGCCGCTGCCGTCTGCTGGGACGTGCCGGCGCTGGCGCTCGGCGTCAGGTTGCTGTCGTCCTGATCATCCTTCTTCTGCCACCACCAGTGGAACTTCTTCTTCTTTTCGGTGAACTCCGTCGGCTGCGTCGGATCGGGCTGGCGATATTCGACCGGCGGATCGGTCAGGTAGCGGCGGATCGGCTTGCCGCTCGCGTCGAGGGACATCGTGCTCTTGGCGTCGGCGAACGCCTTCCTCATCTGCTGCGACTGCTCCGCCGAGAGCTGGGTGTTGTCGATCAGGCCGCCACGGCTGAGCTTGGTGGTCGGCGGAGGTGCCGGCGGCGGCAGCGAGCCCGCCGGCAGCTTGAGCGCGGGAGCGGGTTCGCCACGCGCTTCGCGCGCGGCCACATCGGCCTTGAATTTCGCCGCCGCAATATCCGGGTCGTTCGGCCAGTTCGGCGGATTGGCTGCGCCGCCATCAGCGCCGGCGGCAGCGGTCTGGGTTCCGTTGCCGGACGGCGGCGGCGGCAGTGCGGCATCCGCAGCCGCCGGGGGAGCCACGATCTTCGCGCGCGGCTGGTAGTCGATCGGCGGCTTCTTGTTGCCACCGATCATCGCGATGCCGGCGATGTCCTTGATGGTCTGGGTGCCCGGATTGACGCCGGTGCCATAGGTCGTCGTTCCGGAGCAGCCGGAAAGCAGCAGGACGGCCGCGGCGCCAAGCAGGCCGCCGGCAACGGCAAGGCCGCGAGATGAGCGCGGAATGAGGCGTGCCATCGATTCGTCGTCCCGTTGAACCCTGCGGCAAGCCGAGGCCGCACCCTGGAAAGCGGCGGTATCCCCCTGAAACAGGGCGAAAATCCGGCCGAACGGCGGGTAGTCGTAGCCGAATCGCGGAGGGTTCACAACCGAACGGCCATGCCGTCAGAAGCGGCCCACCAGCTTTTTGTCGATGGGCGATCCTGCTCCCGCGCCGAGCAGGACCGTCCGGGCGGTCGCGACATCCGTGTTCATCGCCGTTACCAGTTCGGCAACCGAATCGAACTTCAGCTCCGGCCGCAGCCAGGCGACGAACGACACCGCGACGCGCTCACCGTAAAGATCGCCCTGGAAGTCCAGGATGAAGACCTCGAGCAGCGGGGCGCCGTTGTCGAAAGTCGGGCGGCGGCCATAGCTTGCCACGGCATCATGGACGGAACCGTCGGCGCGCTGGAGCCGCACGGCGTACACGCCGTGCCGAAGCCGGCAGTCCGGCTCCAGCCTGAGGTTCGCCGTCGGAAAGCCGAGATCGCGCCCGCGCCGATCGCCGGAAATCACGGTGGCGATGACGAACCAGCGATAGCCGAGATCGGCATTGGCGGCGGCAATGTCGCCGGCGGCCAGGTGCTGCCGGATCATGCTGGAGGAAATCGGCCGGGCGGCGCCCGGTGCCGATACCTCGCCGACGACGGTGACGGAAAATCCCCGCCCCGCGCCGATCTCGGCGAGCACCGCCGGCGAACCGCTCCGGCCCTTGCCGAAATGAAAGTTGAAGCCGACCACGGCAGCGGTGAGCTTCAACTTGCCGACGAGGACATCGTCAACGAATGCCGCCGGTTCCATCCCGGCGAGCGAACGGTCGAAATCGGCGACGACCAGCCCGTCCATCCCCAGCGCGCCGAGAAGCCGCGCCTTGGCCGGCAAGGGCGTCAGGCGAAAGACCGGCTCCGAGGGACGGAAATAGGTTCTGGGGTGTGGTTCAAACGTGAGCGCCACCGCCGGCACGCCGAGCCGGTTCGCTTCGTCCCGCGCGGCGGCAAGCAGCGCGCGATGGCCGGCATGCAAGCCGTCGAAGTTGCCGACGGCCACCACGCCGCCGGTGGACGCCGTGGACACATCCTGCAGCCGCTCCGGGACAAGCTGCGGCGCGCCGGGAGAAGCACCTGTCGTCATGAGGGCTCTGCGATCGGACGAATGGGGAGCGCGAAGCTGCCGCCCGGGCTCGTGGCCGTCAAGACGCGCTCCAGGCGAGTTGCGCCATCACCGCGCGGGAGGCGAGCTTCTCGGCGGCGAGCCGCTCGGCGACCTTCTCCGGGTCGGGCCTGGAACGTTCGCCAAAGTCGGCGGCATGAATTCCACCCGTCACGAAAACGACGTCGATGCCATTCTCCACCGCCCCGCGCACGTCGGTCTTCAGGCCGTCGCCGAGGGCGAGAACCCGCGTCTTCGGCGGGACCGGGTTCATTCGCGAGAGGGCGGCCTCATAGATGGCAGGAAACGGCTTGCCGATGATAAGGGTCTCGCCGCCCATATGCCGGTAGCGTTCGGCGAGCGCGCCGGCGCACCAGACGAGACGGTTGCCACGCTCGACGACGATGTCGGGGTTGGCGCAGATCATGGTGAGACCGCGCGCGCGCCATTTCGCGAGCTGCCCGGCGTAATCGTCGGGGGTCTCGTTGTCGTCGTCGAAGAGGCCGGTGCAGCAAATCAGGTCACAATCGTCCTGCCCCGTGAGCACAACCGGCAGCCCGTCGTAGAGGGGCAGGTCACGCTCCGCCCCGACGTGAAAAACTTTCGCTCCGGGGTGCGCAGCCAGGGCGCCCCGGGCCGTATCGCCGGAACTGACGATGTCGTCATAGGCCGCAGGCGGGACGCCAATACGGTCGAGCTGCGCCGCGACATCGGCTTTCGGGCGCGGCGCGTTGGTTATGAGCACGGCCGTGCCGCCCTGCGCGCGGTAGTTGAAAAGCGCTTCGGCCGCCCGCGGATAAGGGGTGACGCCGTCATGGAGCACGCCCCACACATCGCACAGGACAAGCGGATAGTCGGCGGCGAGTTCCGACAGGCCACCGATCAGGGGAGGATTGGCAGTGTTGGCCATGAGTGCCACGCGCGTACGGGAAATCCCCGGCGGCGGTCAAGGCGCAAAGTGGCCCGCGGAACGGGTCCGGCGGTTTCCGGCGACGGTTTGTTTACCATGCGGGGCGGACAATGGCGCCCACAGTCTCCTCGATGGAGACGGGGTCAAACGGCCATGAACACGGTTGCATCGCACACGCCGCCAGCGCGGCGTGCCGCCACCGCGAGTTTGCCGGTGGCAGTCCTGATCATCGACGCCGATCCGGTCGAGCGTCGCAACCTCGCCGGCATCATCGCCGCGCGCGGCGACGGGCGTTTCGTGGCGAGCGCGTTCGCGAGCGCGGGCGAAGCGCGGGCGGCCCTCGGCGGCCTCCCGGAAAGCATTGTGCTCGCCAGCCTTGAAACCGTGGGAGGCATCG
>CAYOUO010000151.1:0-14304 GCA_964407155.1 uncultured Hyphomicrobiales bacterium
AAGCGCGGCTTCGCCGTGCTGCGCTTCAATTTCCGCGGCGTCGGCCGCAGCCAGGGCGAATTCGATCACGGCGCCGGCGAGCTATCCGATGCCGCCGCCGCGCTCGACTGGGTCCAGTCCGTCCATCCCGACGCCAAGAGCTGCTGGGTCGCCGGCTTCTCGTTCGGCGCCTGGATCGGCATGCAGCTGCTCATGCGCCGTCCGGAGATCGAAGGCTTCATCTCGATCGCGCCGCAGCCCAACCTCTATGACTTCACATTCCTCGCCCCGTGCCCGTCGTCGGGTCTCATCATTCATGGCGAGAACGACAAGGTCGCCCCGCCCAAGGACGTGCAGACGCTGGTCGACAAGCTGAAGACCCAGAAGGGCATCAAGATCGAGCAGCAGATCATGAAGGGCGCCAACCACTTCTTCGAGAACAACGTCGACACGCTGATCGAGAACTGCGCCGACTATCTCGACCGCCGGCTGGCGATGGACGATGCCGCCTGAGGCGCAGCGCGGCGCTTCTGAGCCAGCCCGCAGACGCTGCCGGCGGAGACCTCTAGTCCGCGTCCGGCGCTGTCCGGTCGACCTCGGCGCCGACGGGCTCGGCCTCCCCCGCGGCCCGCGCCGGTTCGGGCGACTGCCTCGCCACAGGCCGCCCGCGCAACCTCGCGACAAGATCGAGCAATTCCCGGGGCGTGTGGAACAGCGGAATCCGCGGGCGCGGCACGCGCCCGTGTTCCAGCGCCAGCCCGACCTCGAGAATTTCGTGCGTGTCGCTGACCCGCCGCACAATGATGTCGACGGCGCCGAGCGGCGCCCTGTCGCCCGGCTCGATGTCACCGCTGAGTTCGCGCCGCAGAAACTCCGCCGCTGTCAGGTGCGCGTCCGCGGGCGTGAGTTCGACGGGATAGGCGCGCGCGATCTCGGAGAGCCGGGTGTCGGCCTGCAGCGCGAAATCCCCGTAGAGCTGCGCCTCGTCGACACCGGCCGCGCGCCCCGCGAACAGGCGGTCGAGCAGCCCGACGTATTCCGGCGTCGTGATCACATAGATGCGGTCGCCTGCCTCCGGCCGCCCGGCGCGGTGCGGCCGTAGCGTGCGGCCGTTGCGGATGACCAGCGAGGGCCGCGCCCAGCGCGGGATGCGCTGCCCCTTGGCAACCGCGCTTTCCGGATGCACGACGTAGGCGACGATCTCGTAGGCGGTGCTGCCCGGCAGCTCGAGCTCGATACGATCGACCGGACCTGCCCGCCCGCGCACGATGAGACCGAGGAAGCGCGCCATCGGACCGATGGTCCATCCCTGCACCAGAAGCGAGGCGAGAACCACCACGAACGTCACGTTGAAGATCAGCCGACCGTTCTGCAGGCCGGCAATGATCGGCAGGATCGCCAGCATGATCGAAACCGCGCCGCGCAGACCGACCCATGAGACGAACGCCATCTCCTGCCGCGAGAAACGGAAGGCGGCGAGGCAGATCCACACCGCCACCGGCCGCGCCACCAGCATGAGAAACGCCGCCAGCATCAGCGCCGGTATCGCCACCGCCGGGAACTGCGAGGGCGTGGCGAGCAGGCCGAGCGTCAGGAACATGGCGATCTGGGCGAGCCAGGTGGTGCCCTCCTGGAAGCGGCGGAGCGCCACCGCGTGCCGCATGCGGGCGTTGCCCGAAACCAGCCCCGCGACGTACACCGCCAGAAACCCGCTGCCCCAGAGCAGTCCGGCAGCGGCGTAGGTGACGAGCGCCAGCGCGGAGACGACGATCGGATAGAGCGCGGCGTCGAAGGCGGTCCGGTTCACGATCTGGATGATCGCGATCCCGGCGAGGATGCCGACGACCCCGCCGACTCCCGCCTCGATCAGGAACGCCCCGACGATGCCGGCATCGAGGCCGGAGGCAGTGGTGGCGGCCGCGCCACCACCGACCAGCGCCAGCGTCAGGAAGATCGCCATCGGGTCGTTGGAGCCGGATTCGACCTCGAGCGTCGATCGCACGCGCTCGCGCAGCGAGATGCCGCCGACCCTGAGCAGGAAAAACACCGCCGCGGCGTCGGTCGGCGCGACGATCACGCCAAGCAGCAGTCCCTCCTGCCACGACAGGCCGAAGATCGCGCGCGCCGCCAGGCCGACGAGCACCGCGGTCAGCACCACGCCCACCGTTGCCAGCGCCAGCGAAGGCAAGGCCGCGACCCACAGCACCGAAAAGCGCGTGGCGTAGCCCGAATCGAACAGGATGATAACCAGCGCGATCGAGCCGACGAAATAGGCCGCGCCGAGGTTATCGAACTTGATGCCGAGGCCGTCTTCGCCGGCGAGCAGGCCGACGAGCAGAAAGACCAGCAGCAGGGGCGCGCCGAAGCGGAACGAGATGAGGCTCGTGAACGCCGCCGCCACGACGAGCGCAGCGCCGATCAGGATAGCGACGTTCATGAATGCGAACATGGAAACCCGATGCCGATCGCGAGCCGATCCCCACAATGGGCAAGGCGCGGGGCAGGATCAAGCCGATGAGCTTGGCGATCTAAAGGCGGCGGGCCGCAAGAACGGCGTTAAGGCCGCCGAAGGCGAACGAATTCGACATCGCCACGTCGATCGCGGCATCGCGTGCCGCATTGGGCACATAGTCAAGGTCGCACGCCGGATCGGGACCGAGGTAGCCCATGGTCGGCGGCGCGACCTGGTCGCGCATCGCCATCACCGTCGCCACGAACTCGAGCGCGCCGGCCGCGCCCAGCGCATGGCCGACCATCGACTTGGTCGAGGAAATCGGAATCTGCCGCGCGCGCTCGCCGAGCGCAGTCTTGATCGCCTGCGTTTCCGTCAGGTCGTTGGCGAGCGTGCCGGTGCCGTGCGCGTTGATGTAGTCGATGTCGCCGGCTGCAATCTGTCCATCGCCGAGGCACTGCGTCACCGCCCGCGCCATGCCGCTGGCGTCCGGGTTGGTCAGGTCCTTGGCGTCCGCGGTCATGCCGAAGCCGACGACCTCGGCAAGGATGGCGGCGCCGCGCCTGCGGGCATTGTCCAGCGTCTCCAGCACCACCGCGCCGGCGCCTTCGCCGAGCACCAGGCCCCTGCGGTCCTTCGAGAACGGGCGGCAGGTGTCGTTGGCCATCACGCGCAGCGCTTCCCAGCCCTTGAGCGTGCCGAGATTGATGCACGCCTCCGCGCCGCCCGCCACCGCGGCTTCGGCAATCCCGGCACGCACCATCTGGAAGGCGAGGCCGATGGCATGGGTCGCCGAGGAGCAGGCGCTGACGACGCCAAATGCCGGCCCCCTCAGACCGAGGTGCATGGAGACCTGGCTCGCCGGCGCGTTCGGCATCGCCTTCGGGATCGACAGCGGATAAACCCGGTGCGCGTTCTCGCGGTAAAGTCGCCTGTATCCCTCGTCGATCGTGTTCGAGCCGCCGACGCCTGTACCCATGATCACGGCGGTGCGGTCCGCAAGCCCGTCGTCGAACTTGAGGGCGGACGCCGTGACTGCTTCCTTGGCCGCCACGATGGCGAATTGGGATATCCGGTCGAGTGGGGCAATCGCCCTTTCCTCGAAATAGGCCTTCGGGTCGAAGTCCTTGATCTCGGCGACGACCTCCTTCTGCAGCAGCTCGGCCGGCACGGCCGATGGCGCCCCGATCCCGCTCCGGCCCTCCTTGAGGCTTGCCCAGTACGTCGCGGTGTCGAGGCCGAGCGGAGAAACGATTCCCGTCCCGGTCACGACGACCCGGTTTGGCCAGTTCACGAGGCGGCGCCCTTCCCGTTTTCCGCGAGCAGCCTCTCGATTGCGTTCACCACGTCGCCCACCGTCCCGAAATCGGTCGCGGCACTGTTGGCGTTGTATGGAATCTGGATGCCGAACTTCTCTTCGAGATCGAAGATCATCTCCAGCGCGTCGATGGACTCGATGCCCAGGTCCGTCAGCTTGTCGGTCAGCTTGACCTCCTGCTTGTCCCCCGGAACCTTCTTGCGGATGATCGCGATCACATCCGCGGCCACATCAGCCATAATCAGCAACTCCCGGTTTATCCGCCCCTTTCAGAGCCTTGCTAGCGGGCCTCGCCGCGCTTTTCCAGCGCCTCGATGCGTTTCTTGAGTTCGTCCACGCGCGGATAGAGCGTTTTCAGGCGGCCGACGTTGACGAAACGCTCCACCGCCTGGGCCCGGGGCAACGCCGGCGCCCCGTCGACGAGCGTCGCCGCCGCCACGTCCGCGACAACCCCGGCCCGTGCCGAAACCACAGCATCCGCCCCGATCGTGACGTGATCGGCGATGCCCGCGCCGGCGGCCAGGATCGCCCGGTCGCCGATAACGGCGCTGCCCGCGATCCCGACCATGCCGCAGATGATCGCCGCCTCTCCGATGACCACGTTGTGGCCGATCTGCACCTGATTGTCGATCTTGGTGCCGCGCCCGATCACGGTGTCCCGGAGCGTGCCGCGGTCGACGGTCGTGCTCGCGCCGATCTCGACGTCGTCGCCAAGCACCACCGTGCCGAGCGAGCGCACGCGCACCGGCAAGTCGAGCGGATTTTTCGAGCCATCGGGATTGGTGAGCGGGATGACCGAAAATCCATCGCCGCCGACGACGGCGTTGGCGTAGAGCACCACCCGGTCGCCAAGCCTGACGCCATCGCCGACGCGGGCGCCCGAGTGAATGACGCAGTCCCGCCCGACGGTCGCCCCGGCGCCGACGCTGGCGCCCGCCATCACCACGGTGCCCGCGCCGACCGAACTCGCCTCGCCGACCGTGGCCAGCGGCCCGATCGAGGCATCGGCAGCCACGCGCGCCGTCGGCGCGACGAACGCCATCGGATGGACGCCGTTCTGCGGCTTGGCGCGGCGCTCGAACGCGCGCGTGAGGATGGCAAGCGCCATGCGCTCGTGGCCGCGATAGCGGATGACCGCGACACCGGCCGGCGCGGCGGCATCCGGCTGCACGACGGCGGCGCCGGCGCGCGTTCCGGCAAGCGCGTCCACGGCGTCGCCGGCCAGCGCCAGCGCCAGATCGGATTTTCCCGCCGCATCGGCCGGATGCACCAGCCGCGTCACGTCGAGTGCGGGATCGCCCGCGACCTCGGCTTTCAGGATTGCGGCGACTTCGCTGAGCTGCATGCCTCTCCGGCTCCGTTGCCGCTGGATTTACACAGAAGCCGGCATGGCGCGGAAGTCCGCCGGCGTTCAACAAATGCAACGTCGATGTAGCTTTTCGGTCAGGGATTTGCCAGAACGCCGCCGGTCAACGGCATCGGCACGCCGGTGGTCGTCGGATACGTGATCGGCAGCCCCTCCAGCCGCCGCGCGGCAAGGTAGGCGAAGGCTTCGGCCTCGAGAAAATCCGGCGACCAGCCAACTTCGGCCGCGCTCGCGGTCGGCACGCCGGCGCGCGCCTTCAGGCGCCGCATGAGCAGCGCGTTCCGCGTTCCCCCGCCGGCGACGATCAGGCGGTCCGCACCGCCGGCCACCGCGATCCCGGAGAGAATCGTCTCGACCGTGAATGCAGTCAGCGTCGCCAGCGCGTCCTCCGTCGACATCTCGGCCACGGTCCCGGTGGAAAACGCGTTGCGGTCGAGCGACTTCGGAAACGGCCGCGCGAAAAACGGACTGGCCATCAGCTCCGTCAGCGCCTTCCGGTCGACGCGGCCGCGTGCGCCGATTGCTCCGCCGGCGTCCATCGTGGCGCCGGTCCGCGCCCGCACAAGATCGTCCATCAAGGCATTGCCCGGCCCGGTGTCGCCGGCGATTAGCGCGCCGTCCGCCACGATGCGCGTGATGTTGGCGACGCCGCCGATATTCACCACCGCCACCGTACCGCTCAGCCGACTGTGGCGCGCCAGCGCCTGGTGATAGACGGGGACCAGCGGCGCGCCCTCGCCGCCCGCCGCCACGTCTGCCGCCCGAAAATCGTAAACCACCGGGATGCCCACGCGCGTGGCGAGCGCCTGGCCATCGCCGATCTGCACGGTCAGCCGCCGCTCCGGCGCGTGAAACATCGTCTGGCCATGAAACCCGATGAGGTCGATGCCGTTCGCGTCCGGCTGGCCGTCGACCGCCGCCAGGCCCGGCTTCAGCCGGTTGTCGCGCATCAGGCGTTCCACCGTCTGCGCGTGCACCCCGGTCACGATTTCCTCGGCGCTGGCGAGCAGCCCCCGCCGGCTCGCGCGGTCGTCGAGTCGCTGCGCCTCGAAAGCGGCGGCGCGCAGCGTGGTGCGTTCGTCCGGCGTATAGGGGCGGAAAAGCCGCGGCCCGAAGCCGAGCACGTCCTCGCCGTCGGTCACGATGACGGCTGCATCGACCCCGTCCATCGAGGTGCCGCTCATCAGCCCGAGAACCCGCATCAGCGCCATTTCAGAGCCCTTCCGGCTGCTGGACAGCCTGCCGCTTCTCGGGGATAACGCCGCTCATGGCTGCCATGACCACCTACCGATCCGATTTCCTGCGCACCCTGTCGGAGCGCGGCTTCATCCATCAGATTTCCGACCCCGAAGGCCTCGACGCAAAAGCGGCGGCCGGCCCGATCACGGCCTACATCGGATTCGATTGTACGGCACCCAGCTTCCATGTCGGCAACCTCGTGTCGATCATGATGCTGCGCTGGATGCAGAAGACCGGTCACCGTCCGCTGCCGCTGATGGGTGGCGGCACCACCCGCGTCGGCGATCCGTCCGGCAAGGACGAATCGCGCCGGCTGCTGAGCTACGACGACATCGAGGCCAACAAGCAGAGCCTCAAAGAGACCTTCCAGCGGTTCATAACCTTCGGCGGGCCGCCGACGGGCGCTCTCATGGCCGACAATGCCGAATGGCTGGCGCCGCTCAACTACATCGACTTCCTGCGCGAGGTCGGCCGCCATTTCTCGGTCAACCGCATGCTCGCCATGGATTCGGTGAAGCTGCGGCTCGAGCGCGAGCACGAGCTCACCTTCCTCGAATTCAACTACATGATCCTGCAGGCCTACGACTTCACCGAGCTCAACCGGCGCTACGACTGCATCCTGCAGCTCGGCGGCTCGGATCAGTGGGGCAACATCGTCAACGGCATCGATCTCGGGCGCCGCATGGGCCTGCCGCAGCTCTATGCGCTGACCTCGCCGCTCATCACGACCTCCTCCGGCGCCAAGATGGGCAAGACCGCGAGCGGCGCCGTCTGGCTGAACGCCGACCGCGTCTCCCCGTACGAATACTGGCAGTTCTGGCGCAACACCGAGGACGCCGACGTCGGCCGCTTCCTGAAGCTGTTCACCGAGCTGCCGCTCGACGAGATCGCGCGGCTGGCCGCCCTCGAAGGGGCCGAGCGCAACGAGGCGAAGAAGATCCTCGCCACCGAGGCCACGGCGCTGGCTCACGGCCGCGCCGCCGCCGATGAGGCCAGCGACGCCGCGCGGAAGACCTTCGAGGAAGGCGGCGTCGGCGCTGCGCTCCCCAGTATCGATATCCCGCGGAGCGAAATCGCGGCGGGCGTCGGCCTCGCGTCCCTGTTCGTGCGGGCCGGACTCGCCGGGTCCAACGGCGAGGTCCGCCGCGCCGTGTCGAACAACGCGATCAGCGTCAACGACCGGCGCATCGCCGACCCGAATGTCACGATCACCGAAGCCGATCTCACGGCGGATGGATTGGTCAAGCTCTCCCACGGCCGCAAGAAACACGTCCTGGTGCGCGCCGTCTGAGCTACTGGTTTGCGTCGTCGCCCTCGTCGTCCGGCCGCTGGAACTCGAATATCTTGCGGAACATGCCGGGCGCCACCGCCGAGAGCGGATTGAAGAACACCTCGGGCTGGTCGATCGGTCCCTGCACCTTGAAGGTGACGCCGAACAGCCCTTCGCTGGCGTCGCCGCCCAGCGCCAGGCCGACGATCGGGATGCGGCTGAACAGGTTGTTCAGCGCGTAGGCCGGCAGGTACGTTCCGGCGATGTCGACATTGGCCGCCGCAACGTCATAGCGGCCGGAGAACGTCGCGCCGATCGCCGGTCCGGCAAGCAGCGCGTCCTCGATGGCGAGCACGTGGTCCGTGCGCCGCCAGTGGGCCAGCATGCGGCTGAAGTGCACGCGGTTGGGGTTGAAGTCCGGGTCGTTGCGCGCCTGCGCGGAATCCTCGCCGATCACCCGCCGCATCGCCGCCTCGTCGGTGATGTCGAAGTTGTCGATCCGCATCGTGCCGAGAAGCGGCTGATTGCGGTCGCCCTCGCCGTCGAGGGTCATCGCCCCACCGCTGACGTGCGTGTAGAAATTGACGAAGCGGAGCACCGCGCCTGCGTCGCCCGCCCTGCCGCTCAGCTTCGTTCCGTTGGGCGCGACGCCGTAGCCGAGCGTCAGCGGCTTGCCGTCGAGCGTGCCCGAGAACGACAGCTTCTGCGTTTCGCCGCCCACCGAAACCAGCGTCAGCGCCGCTCCGTTCACGGTCTCCTGATTGAACCCGACCAGCCGGTCCACCCGTGCGTCGAGCGCAAGATCGGGGAAGCCGCCGGCCTGGTCGTTCTTGTCGCGTATGGTGGTGAGCACGCCGCGTACGTCGAAGGCCGCGCCGCGCGCAGTCAGCGCATAGCCGCTCCTGCCGCGCGCCAGCTTCAGCGAGATATCATCGCCGGGATGAAGCGACAGATGCGTCACGTCCGCCGATATCAGCGCGTGGCTGGCATCGAGAGCGGCCGAGCCGGAGAAGCCGAAGCCGTCGCCGGAGAGCACGAGATTGGCGATCGCGAAACCGTCGCCGGCCGGCTTCATGTCGAAGGTCAGCGTCGCGGGCACGCCGATTCCCTTCGTCCAACCGATGCCGGGCAGGCTGAGCCGCGCCCGTTTGAGGTCGAGATCGTAATGCTGGCCGCCCGCGGGGAGGTCCGTCACCAGCGCGCTCACCGCGCCGGAAAGCATGTCGTCGAGCCCGACGCCGAGCTTCTTGCGCACCTCGTCATCGAGCATCAGGCGCACGCGCCGGTCGCCGGCGTTGCCGGCGGCCGCGGCGGCCGCCGTGCCCGTCGGGAACGACATCGAGACATCCGCGCCGACGCCCTCGATCTTCGCCTTGCCGTAAATCGAGACGTCGTCGGGGGTCGCCGTGATCGCGACATCGGCGGCGCTGATGTTGCGGCCCTGGATCGGCGCCTTGCTCGACAGGCCGGTCGTGTTGACCACGACCTTCCAGTCCACGTCGGCGTCGGTCAGCCCGTCGCGGAGCGGCAGGTGGATCGAGACCCGCGCAGTGCCCTTGCCGCTGAGATCGTCAGGTTCGAGCTTCGCCTTTGCCAGTGCGTGCAGCGGCTCGGAGTCGGCGATTTCCGCCAGCCCCTGCACGGAGCCGGAAAGCTGCAGCTCGATGATGCCGTCGGCCGGATGCTTGGCGGCATTGGGAATGGCGAACGCGCCGTTGTCGACCGAGACGATGCCCGAGGGCACGTGCACCTCGCCGGCATCCACGTCGATGCCGACCGTCGACCCGGCGAGCGTGATGTTGCCCGATGCATTGACGATCTGGGGCAGCTTGCCGAACGTGTTGAACGACACGCCCGCGACCTGCATATCGAGGTGCATCGCATCGTCGGGCAGGCGCAGCCGCTTGCCCGTCCATAGCAGCCCGGGGGGCACCGCCGCCTCGAACTTGCCGGAGACCAGCCGTCCGCCGGTCACGTTCTTCAGCACCCACTTGCGCGCGCCCGAGGCGATGAGCGGAATCCACATCTGCTTCAGCTGCGCCACCGACATCGGCGAGAACGTCGCGCCCATCGCCAGCGACGGCGAGACGCCGCCGTATCCGATGCTGCCGGCGGCGGCGATGGTCGCATCGCCGGAGACGATGACGGCGTTGTCGATGTTGAGCAGCTTCGCCTTGAGATCGGCCGTGCCCGAAACCTCGATGCGCTGCGCCACCATCGGCGGCAGCCCGGTGTCGCTCGGTGCCAGCACCGCACCCGGCGACTGCAGATCGAAGGCGTAGCGATGGTCTCCCGGGTCGCCGTCGGGCGTGATCTTGCCCGTCACCACCGCCCGCGTGTCGCCGAAGAAGAAGGTCGAGGGATCGACGATCAGCGCCCGGTTGGCGAGGTCCCAGTGCATCTGCACGGTCGCCTCGTCGAGCAGCACCGTGTCGCGATCCTCGCCGAAGCGCAGGTATCCGGCGCCGAGGTCGAGGCGCGCCGTTGCGCCGGCCACCGCGCCGCTCTTGTCGAACTGGATGTTGGCGCGGCCGTAGAGCGGAACGTCGGCCGTGGCCATGCCGTTTTCCTGGCCGAGCGCCGGCAGCAGGTCGGCGATGGTCAGTTGCGAGAACACCGCCGACATCTCGTGGCCGCCGGACACCGCATCGACATGCCGGTCGATGTTCGCCGTCCAGCGCCCGCCGTAGCCCGCCGTCGCCAGGGTCGCCGATACGGTCTGGCTGGTGCGGTCGAGCGTCACGGTGAGGTCGGTGCCGGGAAAGCGCCGCGGGGTGTCCTTCCCCGGCGCCGTCACCGAAATCGTGCCGTTGATGATCTCGAAGCGCTCGAAGCCGGCGCGCGTGGCGTTCTCGATCTCGGGCTCGATGCCGCGGTCGAGCACGTAGAGCGCGGCCACCAGATCGGGGAAGCCGCCATCGGCGGCGTCGATCTCCGCCGGCGACAGCGCCGGCGCCTGGCTCTGTAGCTTCGGCGGCGGTTGCGGCGTCGCCTGCGTGCCGAGATAGATGCTGCCCTTGTCGTCGCGCGCAAACGACACGACCGGCTGGCTGAGCTCCACCTGCTTGACCGCGACCTTGAGGCCAACGAGCGCGTAAGGATCGATCGCCAGGCGGGTCAACGGCAGGTGCGCGATCAACGCCTTGTTGGCGTCGTGCACATCGATGTTGTCGACGCGGATCACCAGCCCGAGGACCGGGTCGAGGTCGACCAGCGCCTTGCCGACGTCGACGGTGTAGCCCGGCCCGAGATCGCTGCGCAGGATCTCCGCCACCCGGCCCCGGACGATGCCGAAGTCGGCAGGCCCGGTCGCCAGCATCAGGATGCCCGCCGCGATCACGATGACGAGCGTCGCAATGACGACCGCCAGCACGCGGCGCAGCAGCCGGCCGCCCTGAAGCCTTTGGCGCAGCGGCCGCGCGGCCTGATCGGAAGGGAACTTTTCCAGTCGCATGGGGCTCGGGCTGGGTCCTCCGCGCGGAGTTCGGGGTGACTCGATGTTGAACAGCGCCCCAGACCTTCTACTTAGGATTGGCGGACAAGGCGAGCTTCGTATACCGCCTCGCCCGGCCGTGCGGCAGCCGCGCGGCTCGGGCTGGCAGCATACCGTGGCGGAAAAGGACGGAAAAAAGATGACCGAACTTGCCGAAGGCGCCAAGGCGCCCGATTTCGACCTCGCCACCGACGATGGCAGCCGCGCGAAGCTCTCCGGATACGCCGGAAAGGCCGTGGTCCTCTACTTTTACCCCAAGGACGATACCAGCGGCTGCACGCTGGAGGCGCGCGATTTCACCGCCGCCAAAAAGGATTTCGACAAGGCCGGGGCCGTCGTCATCGGCATTTCCCCCGATTCGGAAGCGTCCCACTGCCGCTTCAAGGAAAAGCACGGACTCGATATAACGCTCGCGGCGGACCCCGATCGCGAGGCTATCGACGCCTACGGCGTCTGGCGGCAGAAGAGCATGTACGGCCGCAAGTACATGGGGGTCGAGCGCTCGACCTTCCTCGTCGGTCCCGACCGGCGGATCGCGCGCGTCTGGCGGAACGTCAAGGTGCCGGGCCATGTCGAGGACGTGCTGGCGGCCGTACGCGCGCTCTAGCCACGCGGCTCCCGCAGCCGCCAGACCCTCCACGATTTATTAACCTTAACGGACTGTAATTCCGCCGTTGTACCGGGCCGCTGCTGGCGGCTCCAGAGCAAGGGTGGATTTCAGGGTATGTCGACCGCCTTCTGGCCGGATGACGACGTCGCCGTACGCAAGCCGTCGCACCGGGTGTTCATCAAGGCGGGCGACACGATCCGCTCTTTCGCCATCCGTCCGTGGATGGTGATCCTCGCCGTCGCGGTCATCGGCGTGTTCAGCACGCTCTACATCGGCGCCACCGCCTATCTCTTCTTCCACGACAACATCCTGAACGCCGCGCTCTCGCGGCAGGCGCGCATGCAGCGGCAGTACGAGGACCGGATCGCCGCGCTGCGCTCCAATCTGGACCGCCTCACCAGCCGCCAACTCCTCAATCAGGAAGCGGTCGAGGCGGAAATGAACCGCATCGCCAATCGCCAGTCGGCGCTGGACGCGCGCCAGGATTCGATCGCGGCGCTGAGCCAGGCCGTGCGCGCCGCCGGTGTTCCCGTCGATGCCGCGCCGGACGACAGCGGCGACGTCGCGGCGCCCACGCCCGCCGACAACGCGGCCAGCGATTCGGAAGACATCGACGCGCAGCCCACCGGCAGCATCCGGATCGCACCGCCTCCGCCGGCACAGGCGTCCGCCATCTCGCCGCTGTCGTTCAACTTCGCGCCGGCCGGCAACGGTGCTAACCCGGCGGTGTCGAGCGCGGGCCTCGTCACGATCGGCGACTCGCTCGACCACCTGGCGCACGATCAGGTCGCCTTCGTCGACGCCGTCGCTACCGACGTCGCCAGCCGCTCGGAGCGCATGGCGGCCATTCTCACCTCGCTCGGTCAGCACGTTCCGCCGAGCCGCGCCGAGACCGCCGATGTCGGCGGCCCGCTCGTCGAGATCGACGATGACGCCGATCCGGGCACGTTCCGCTCGACCGTGGACCTCGTCAGCAGCGAGGTCGACCGTTTCGTCGCGCTCCGCCGCCTCGCCGGCGAGCTGCCGCTGACGCGCCCGCTCACGCAATCGATCATCACCAGCGGCTTCGGTGCGCGCCTCGATCCCTTCCTCGGCCGGCCCGCCATCCATCCCGGCATCGACTTCGCTGCGCTGGAGGGTTCACCCGCCCATGCCACCGCGGCCGGCACGGTGATCCTCGCCGGCTACAACGGCGGCTACGGCAACGAGGTCGAGATCGACCACGGCAACGGCATCACCACCCGCTACGGCCATCTCAGCGAGATCGACGTTCAGGTGGGACAGGTCGTGAGCAAGGGCGCCGTGGTGGGCAAGACCGGGTCCACCGGCCGCTCCACCGGCCCGCATCTTCACTACGAGGTGCGGGTCGACGGCACCGCGGTCGATCCGATGACCTTCATCACCGCCGGCCACCGGATCGCTTCGCTGCTCTAGTCCGGCGAGCTACGCGGTCGCCTGCTTGGCCTGCTTCTCGCGCAGATCCTTCAGCGCCCCGCTCCACGCGACGAGCTGGTCGAGCATGAGGTTGACCTGCGCCTTGTGGCTCTCTGCCGGCTTGAACGTCGTGAACTGCTCGAAGTCGGTGTAGAGCGACAGCGACACGTGGGCGCGAACGTCGGCGATCTGCAGGTCGGCCGCGACGCCGCGCAGATGCTCCACCGCGCGCACGCCGCCGGTGGTGCCGTAGGAGACGAAGCCGGCGGCCTTGTTGGTCCACTCGTGATAGACGAAGTCGATCGCGTTCTTGAGCGAGCCGGAATAGCTGTGATTGTATTCCGGCGTCACGAACACGTAGCCGTCGAGCGAAGCGACCTTCTCGCCCCATTTCCTGGTGTGGTCGTGGGCGTAGTTTTTCAGCGAGGGCGGCACCGGCTCATCGAGATTGGGCAGGTTGAACTTCTCGATGTCGACGACTTCCCAGGCGACATCGTCCTTGCGCGCCTTGGCGATCTCCAGAATCCAGTTGGAAACAGTTGCCGCCTTGCGGTTCGGCCGGGTGGTGCCGACGATAATGCCGATCTTGAGCATAAGCTTGAGTTCCTCGGTAGCGTGGTATGGAAAAGTGCCTTGCACGCGCTAAGTGACTCTCTCGCCGAAAGAGACAAGAAGGCACGAAATTGAAACCAGGTTCCATCCACCTCACCACGGAATGCCGCCGGATCAGCGCCATCCTGTCGCGTGTCGGCGACAAATGGACGGTTCTGGTCGTCCGCCAGCTCGGCGAAGGTCCGCGCCGCTTCAGCGACCTCCGCCGCGCGCTCGGCAGCATCTCCCAGAAGATGCTGACCGCGACGCTCCGCGGCCTCGAGCGCGACGGTTTCGTCACCCGCACCGTTTTCCCGTCCGTGCCACCGAAGGTGGAATACGCCCTCACCGATCTCGGCCGCGACCTGCTCACGCCCGTGCGGGCCTTGGGCGAATGGGCGCTCCGCAATGCGGAGCGCGTCGAGGAAGCCCAGAAGAAGTTCGATGCCGCCCACGCCGCCGAGCGCGCCGAGCCCGCACCGAAGAGGAGCGAGGCGACCGAATCCGCCATCGATCTGCTGCGCACCGGCAGCCGCAGCTACGACGCCGCCT
>CAYOUO010000152.1:0-2608 GCA_964407155.1 uncultured Hyphomicrobiales bacterium
CGGTGAGAGCGCCCCACTTCGGACTACCCGACTGGCACTCTTGCGAGCGCCCGCCACCCCTTCGGCTGAAGTCAGCCGGAGGTTCGAGACAGGGGATGGAAAGGGAATGCCATCAACCCGGAGCGGCACCGCTCGCGGGAACGGAGAGCCGTGCCCAACGAACCTCGCCATTCCGGCGAAGGCCGGAATCCATCGCGAAGCGTCATGACGGACGCTGCGCTCTCTACAAGCGCCCGCAACCATTTGTGCAAAGCACCCGCGCCCGTTTGCTCAGCGCTTCGCGACCTCAACCGCGCTCTGCGATGGACCCCGGCCTTCGCCGGGGTGACGGTCGAGCATTGGGCCGGCGCTTCGAGCTTCGTCATTCCGGCCCCGGGTCCGGCCGATGGTCCCCGAGCGTAAACTCCAGCCGGAATCCAGAATCATTCGCGACGCGCGCCCATTACCCGCTCATTCCCGCGAAAGCGGGAATCCAGCCGACGATGAAGCAGGAGTGGACGACAAGAAATGGAGCGACTATCCGGACACTTCGCGGCCTGCGCGCACCGATGCTTGGACCCCTGCTTGCGCAGGGATGAGCGGAACCGAATGACCCGGCGTCCTGCAGTCCAGACCCGGCCGGAGTTTATCCTCGGGCCGGCCGATGGCCGGACCCGGGGGTCGGGGTGACGGTGGCGGGCGCGGCTGGTTAACGCCATGCCGCCCAAGGCCGTCATTCCGGAATTGCCATCGCCGGCGTTAGCGCCTATTTGGAAGGGGGAGATCGCGGCCACGCTGGCTGGGCGGCTGCGCACGAGAAAATTTGGAGAAGGACCAATGGGTTCCCTCAGTATCTGGCACTGGCTGATCGTCATCGCCGTCGTCGCGCTGCTGTTCGGCGGCCGCGGCAAGATTTCCGACCTCATGGGCGACGTCGCCAAGGGCGTGAAGAGCTTCAAGAAGGGGCTCGCCGACGACGACGAGCCGAAGCCGGTCGAGACCAAGGCGGTCTCGCAGGAAAAGACCAACGTCGGCTAGTTTCGCCCGCCGCGGGCTGATGGCGCGCGGGGGATCAGCGGCGCGGCCGCTCGAGAAGCGTCCCGGTCATGTTTGAAATCGGCTGGACCGAAATCCTGCTCATCGCGGTCGTGGCGATCGTCGTGATCGGCCCGAAGGACCTGCCGCGCGTGATGCGCATCGTCGGTCAGTGGACCGGCAAGATGAAGCGCATGGGCCGCGAATTCCAGAACCAGTTCCAGGAAGCGCTGCGCGAGGCGGAGCTCGAGGACGTCCGCAAGGACATCGCCGACATCATGGCGACCGATCCGCTGAAGGACGTGAAGACCGAAATGGCGAAGGTCGAGAGCGGCCTGAAGACCGACCTCGGTGCGCCGGGCGCGGTCATGACCGGCCCGGCCGTGAGCGCCCCGGCCGAGCCGGCCGCGCCTGTCGCGGGCCTGCCCGTCGCGGAAGCGCCGGTGATCGAAACCGTCGCGGTGCCGGCAGCAAGTGAGAGTGCCGAGCCGGCGGCGGCCCCGGTCGCTGCCCCCGTCGCTGCCAAGGCCGCGCCGTGACCGCGCAGCAGCCGACGCCCGAGGAAGACGAGGTCGAGGCCAGTCGCGCGCCGCTGCTCTCGCATCTCATCGAGCTGCGTGCGCGCCTGATCCGGGCGCTCATCGCCATCCTCGTCGCGTTTCTCGTCTGCTTCGCCGGCGCCAAATACATCTACAACTTCCTGCTCGTGCCCTACATCTGGGCAGCGGCGGGGCGCGGCGATACGGCGAGGCTGATCTACACCGCGCCACAGGAATATTTCGTGGTGCAGATGAAGGTGGCGCTGTTCGGCGCCATCTGCTTCGCCTTTCCGGTGATCGCCCAGCAGATCTACAAATTCGTCGCGCCCGGGCTTTACAAGAACGAGCGCCGCGCCTTCCTGCCCTATCTCATCGCGACGCCGCTGCTCTTCGTGCTCGGCGGCGCGGTCGTCTATCTCATCATGATGCCGCTGGCGCTGCGCTTCTTCCTGTCGCTGCAGCAGACCGGCGGCAGCGGCGTGGCGACCATCGAGGCGCTGTTCAAGGTGAGCGACTACCTCTCGCTCATGATGAACCTCATCCTGGCGTTCGGCATCGTGTTCCAGTTGCCGATCGTCTTGACGCTGCTTGCCCGCATCGGCGTCGTCACCTACGCCACGCTGAAGAAGGGCCGGCGCTACGCCATCGTGCTGGCGTTCATCGCGGCCGCGGTGCTGACGCCGCCCGACGTGATCTCGCAGTGCAGCCTCGCCATCCCCACCATCCTTCTGTTCGAGGCATCGCTGATCTCGGTGCGCATGGTCGAGAAGCGCAAGGCGGCGGAGGAAGCGGCGCGGGTGGCGAAGGGGTAGGGGGCGGATCGCGGGCGCAAAACCCTTCACCGCTCACTCCCGCGAAAGCGGGAGTCCAGGTTTCATTTTGCGGCCTCTGGACTTTTCCCGCCTTTCCCGCGAAAGCGGGGATCCAGGGGGCGGGCGTCGCTCTCCAGATTTGGGACGGACATCTGCGTCGATCCCTGGGCCCCCGCTTTCGCGGGGGAAGCGGAACTGGATATTCGAGCGCCGTCTGGACCCGGCCTTCGCCGGGGTAACGGG